>CAZJZA010000256.1:0-2454 GCA_964550355.1 uncultured Halobacteriales archaeon | reverse complement strand
GCGCTTGTACCCGCTCCCGTTCCTCGGCGAGATTGATGAGTTGGAAATAGAGCGCAAATGCCCGGGCGAGGACCGCGTTATTCGACTCGGAGTTCGACTCGACGGCGGTTGCGAGCCCGTCCCGGTCGTCGGTTCGGCCGCGACGGTATGCAATCGCCTCGTTGCGTGCTGATTCGACGAGGTCGAAGCCTTTCGGTGGACTGTGATCGGAAACGACGTCCCCCAAAAGCGCCCCGAGTTCTCGAACGTCTTGCCGGACGCTCCGATTGTGTAGATCCATGGGTTACTGGACATACGGGCGGGGGGCCCTATGAACGTCAGGAAATGTCGAAGTATTGGGTCAAGATCTGGTTGGTTTGTAGCCGGAGTTCGCTGGCCGTGTAGTCCACAAGGGTTGGTGTGGAAAGCCGCACGCAGGCCAAAAGGGCTACGGGCATGGTCGTCCTCCTGATTCGTATGCGAACGGTGGCACTGCTGGCTGTCCTTTTCCTGATTCTCTTGGCTGGGTGTGGAGCCGTGCCGTTTGATTCCGGGACCCAGACCACCCCACCGTCGAGGAACGCCACCGTTGTCGAAGTCATCGATGGCGATACGATCGACGTGCAATTCACAGACGGTTCAGAAGACCGTGTGCGGCTGCTCGGGATCGACACGCCGGAGGTCCATGCCGAAAATGACCCCACCGAATTCGAGGGGGTTCCCGACACGGAAGCCGGCGAACAGTGCCTTCGAGAGGCTGGGAGCCAGGCAACGACCGTCATCACCGAGCGTGTAGCAGGGCAGGATATCCGTCTCGAATTTGATTCCGAATCTGACCGTCGGGGTGGCTACGATCGCTTGCTGGCTTACGTGGTGCAAAACGACACGAATCTGAACTACTGGCTCGTTGAGCGGGGGGACGCCCGCGTTTACGATGCCGATTTCACCAAAGCCGAACAGTTCTACGCGGCCGAGGCCGACGCGCAGGCAGATCAGCGGGGCGTCTGGAACTGTACGACCCTGGGAATCGCCGGCTGAAAAAACGCCAGCCTCAAAGCCCGACCGATATCCCCTGAAACGGCTGTCTTACCCTTCGAAGAGACCGTCCTGGAGATACCGCTCTCCCGTATCGGGGAGAATCGTGACGACCGTCTTGTCCTCGTAACCCGGCCGGTTTGCGACCCGCGAAGCCACGTTGACCGCCGCCCCGGCGGAGACGCCGACCAGAAGTCCTGCTTCTCGGGCGAGTTGCCTCGTGGTCTCTCGGGCGGCTTCCCCGGTCGTCGTTTCCACTTCGTCGATTAGATTCAGGTCGAGTATCGAGGGGACAAAACCGGCACCGATGCCCGGGATGTCGTGACTTCCTGGTTCCCCGCCGGTAAGGACGCTCGAATCAGCAGGCTCGATGGCGATGACCTCGAAATCGGACCGTCCCAGGTCTTCTTTGAAGTACTGAGCGATACCGGTGATCGTCCCGCCGGTGCCGACACTCGCGACCAGCACGTCGACCTCGTCCAGAGCGGCGTCTATCTCCGGCCCGGTTCCCGTTTTGTGGGCAGCCGGATTCGCGGGGTTTTCGAATTGATTCGGGACGAAGGTGTCACTCCCGATTTCCGCGAGTTCTTCTGCGCGTTCGATCGCGCCGGGCATGCCATCGTCCGCGGGCGTCAACTCGAGGTCCGCCCCGAGAGCCCGAAGGATCTGGCGCCGTTCCTTGCTCATCGAGTCCGGCATCACGAGTTGGACGGAATACCCCATCGCGGCTGTGGCGTGGGCCAGTCCAATTCCCGTGTTTCCACTCGTCGGCTCGATGATCGTCGTCTCGGGACCGAGTTCGCCGTTTTCCTCGGCCGTTTCGAGCATGTTGACGGCGACGCGATCCTTCACCGAGGAAAGCGGGTTGAACGACTCGACTTTCCCATAGAGATTCTCGGCGAACTCCGAAAGATGGAGCAGGGGTGTCTCACCGACAAGTTCGGTTGCCGTCTCCGCGACGCGCCCGGAGCCTGCAGACCGGTCAGTCATCGGTTGCTCTCCGATGTCGAGACTGAAAAGTATCGCCCCCTCGTCGAATTTTTGAAACGGGAAAATTGGCCTTCGAATGCAAACACGACGTATTTCTGGGCACTATCCACCGGTTTCCCGCACGTATTTGATAATGGCCTTCTTCTCACTCTCCAATGGTTTTCGGCCTCGTCGTTACCTTCATCGTTGCACTGCTCATCGGTGGGCTCGGAATTCACCTCGGAGCGAGGGTGGTTGCGGACGTGGATGATTACGGCTATGCCGTCGTCACCGCCCTCTACGGGGCGATTGCCTGGGCACTCACCGCCTGGATTCCGATCATCGGCCTTCTGGTTGCGCTCGTCGTGTGGATCGGCGTCATCAACTGGCGCTATCCGGGCGGGTGGGGACCGGCCGCGGTTATCCGCGTGGGCGCGTGGCTCCGGGCCGCCATTGTCCTCACGGTCGTCA
>CAZJZA010000255.1:0-2457 GCA_964550355.1 uncultured Halobacteriales archaeon | reverse complement strand
GCTGGCGTTCCGATCGTCGTGGCTCGGTCCGGCACAGCGGATGGCACCCCAGACTCGACGGTCGAGCCGGCAATCCAGCGCCGGATCGCCGCATACCTCGAGCGAGGAGGCGTCCTCAACATCGCCAACATGGCCCGCTTCCTCGCCGACGAGTTCGGCGACGGTAGCTGGAGGGCCGACGAGCCGGTGGACCTGCCCTCGACCGGGGTCTACCACCCCGACTATCCGAGTGCGTCGGTCGATGAACTCCTCGAGACCGTCGACCCGGAAAGCCCGACGGTCGGCATCTGGTTCTACGAAACCCACTGGACGTTCGAGAACACCCGCTACGTCGACGCGCTCGTCCGGGCCCTCGGATCCCGGGGAGTCAACGCCTTCCCGGTGTTCACGAATCCGACGGCAGACGATCCTACCGAACGGGACGCCGAGTGGGTGGCCAACCACTGGTTCGGCGACGAATCCGGCACTCGCGTGGACGCGATCCTCACGACGTTCATGTACTCACTGACGATGGACGAGCGGGGCCGATCCGCCTCCGAACCGGCCGATCCGACCGCGACCGGCTTTCTCGAAACCCTCGACGTCCCGGTCGTGCAGGCGATGGTCTCGATGCGACCACGGGCGGCCTACCACGCCGACGACGCGGGACTCCCGCCGTTCGAACTCGCGCTCTCGGTGGCGCTTCCGGAACTCGACGGCGTGATTATTTCTCACCCGGTGAGCGGCAAGGAACGTGAGCAGGGGTCAACGAATTCTATCGCGATGGGCGGGACGGCTCCCTTACGCCATCAACCCATCGACGAACGGGTCGATCACGCCGCTCGCCTCGTCGCGAACTGGGCGCGGTTGGAGCGCACACCCCCAGCAGAAAAACGGATCGCCGTCGTCCTCCACAACTACCCACCGTCGGACGACGGAATCGGAACCGCGTTCGGGCTCGACTCGCCGGCAAGTCTCGACCGGTTGCTTGACGGATTCGACGCGGCCGGTTACCGAATCGAAAACCGGCCCGAGGACGGGCAAGCGATCGTCGAACGACTGGTTCGCCAACTGACCCGGGACGCCCGATGGACGGATCCCGAACGGGGGCCCTCGGGGATCGGGACGATCGACCCGGTGACCTACCGCGAGTGGTTCGCGAACCTCGACCCGGACCTCCAAGCCGCTCTCAGAGAGGAGTGGGGGGAGCCGCCGACAGCCCCGGTCGAGGTTCCAGGGGTACGACTTGGAAACGTCGTCGTCACCGTGCAACCGCCACGGGGATTCGAGGCAGATCCGGAGAAGGTCTATCACGATTCGGCGTTGCAGCCGCCCCACGAGTACGTCGCCGCATACGGCTGGCTCCGCGAGCGGTTTGACGCGGACGCTATCGTGCACCTCGGGACCCACGGTAGCCTCGAGTGGCTTCCGGGGAAAACAGTCGGCCTGGACGCGAAAAGCGCCCCCGACGCACTGATCGATGGCGTCCCGAACGTCTATCCCTACATCATCAACAACCCGGGCGAGGGAACCCAGGCCACGCGGCGCTCGTATGCCACGATCGTCGATCACCTCACGCCGCCGATGCGCGCGGCGGGCGTTCACGACGACCTCGCCGATCTGGAGGAGCTGATTCGTGCGTACCGGGACCGGCGTCGCGACGGCGCGGCGCAAGGGGATCTCTCGGGGCTCGCCGCGCGGATCCGGGAGCAGATCACCGAGCAAGATCTGGCACCCGATCTGGGGATCGAGGACCCGAACGCAGTCGAGACCCCCGAACTCGTCAGGGAGCTACACGGCTACCTCACCGACGTCAAGTCCACGCAGATCCGGATGGGACTGCACACGCTCGGGGAACC
This sequence comes from uncultured Halobacteriales archaeon, assembly GCA_964550355.1. Taxonomy (GTDB): domain Archaea; phylum Halobacteriota; class Halobacteria; order Halobacteriales; family Halobacteriaceae; genus Halodesulfurarchaeum. The sequence continues at coordinate 619 of CAZJZA010000255.1, read as the reverse complement.
GCCCGAAAGCGGCCGGCTGGTGGAGTACCTCATCGCCCTGACCCGATTCGAGAATACTGGTGCGCCGAGCCTCCGCGAATCCGTAGGCGGGGCCATGAGCATTCCGTCAGAGCGAATGATCGAGGAGCCGGAAACCTACGATCCGGAACTCGGCATGTTCTACTCAGCGGCCGCCGACCGGGTCTACGACGAAAGCGTTGACCTCGTGGACGCGCTGGCCGAACGTGGCTTCGAGGTCGGAGAAAGCGATATCGAGGCACTAATCGACGGCCTGCCGGTCCTCGGGAGCGGGCGAGAACCGGAAGCTGTCGCCGATCTCAAGGCAGTCCTCGCGTACATCGCGGACGACCTCGTTCCCCGGATCGAGGCGGCAGAGGCGGAACTTACGAACACCGTCGCTGCCCTCGACGGGTCGTACGTCCCGCCGGGGAAGAGTGGCGCGCCGACCCGGGGCGGGGCCGACCTCCTGCCGACGGGCCGGAACTTCTACACGCTTGACCCCCGGCGGGTGCCATCGAAGGCCGCCTGGCGGGTCGGCCAGTCGATCGCCGATGGCGTCCTGGAACGGCACCGCGAAGCGGAGGGGGCCTATCCCGAGGAAGTCGGCGGCGTTGCCTGG
>CAZJZA010000254.1:0-2485 GCA_964550355.1 uncultured Halobacteriales archaeon | reverse complement strand
AGAAAATCCATGGCTCCCAGCGGAGAAGGATTTCATTCGAGAGGCTATAGACACTGGCTCGGCCGTAGTGGGGATCTGTCTCGGGGCCCAACTAGTCGCAGCGGCGCTCGGCGGAACCGTCTATGAAGCCGATACTCCAGAAATCGGCTGGTTCCCCGTGGAGGCGACCGCCGAGTCTGCGAACTCCCCGCTGTTCGCGGACCTGGGCGATGCGTACGAAGTGTTCCACTGGCATGGCGACACGTTCGACCTTCCCGAGGGCGCGACTCGGATGGCCCGGACCGATGTCTGTGCGAACCAGGCGTTCGTCTACGGCGACCGCGTCGTCGGCCTCCAATTCCACCTGGAATCCACTCCAGAGACGGTCGAAGAGATCCTCGAGAACAGCGATAATCTCCCGGACGGACCGTACGTCCAGAGTCCGATAACAATGCGAGACACAGCCGAAAGAACAGAGCCGTTAGAGCGAAGGCTCCGAACGCTGTTCGACAACCTCGAAGGGGTGTTGACCTCCTCCCGGGACTGAAGTCGTGGGTTTCCTCGCTACCGCGGATGATTCTCAGATAACCAAACACCGAGTCGGTTCTGTTGACCCAAACCTATTGATTGCGGGACCAACTTTTCGGTGACGAGGATGGCTGAACACCTATACACGGAGCACCCCGCGTTGTACGACGCCATCCAGTCCGATTGGGACTACGATCGGGATGTTTCGTTCGTGCTCGATGCGCTGGATCGCCACGGTGTCACTGGTAACCGGCTGCTCGAAGTGGGCTGTGGAACGGGGAACACACCCGTCGATTCGCCAGCGTGGGGTTCGAGGTTACTGCTGTCGATAAGTACTGGGGCATGCTCGATGTCGCCCGCCGGAAGTGCAATGCGGACTATCGCAAGGATGCACTGCCGGGGCTCACGGTCGGTAGTGAGTATGCCGCTATCGTTGCCATTCGAGGGGTCATCAATCACCTACAACCGAAGGAACTGGGACCTTCAATCGAGGCACTTGCCACCCGACTCGCCGACGAAGCGATCCTCGTCTTCGACAACTCACCACTTCCGCCGGATGGCAACGAGCCTGCACTGGATGTCGGGACGACCGAGCAGGGGCAGTACGCCCGGGTCGCCCATCACGTGCCAACCGATTCGGGAACCCTCGACTGGCGGGCGGTCACATTCACACCGGACGGGGAGTGTTTTCTCAACAGCCGAAAGATGACGCCCTTTGCGGACGAGACAATTGCCGCGAGGTTGGAGGAACAGGGGCTCGCCGTCAATACCCACGAGGGCTACGGAGCAGGCGATTCACGAACCGTCTTCGTCGCGAGTCGATCTTGATCTCGGGGGACGGAGACGAATTCTCAAACGAGCATCAGGTCCAATGCGCTGAATGCAATGCCATTTTCCCGTCGGCTACCGTCTGTTCGAGCATGAATGGTATCCTCGACCACGTGATGATTCGCGTCGCGGACCTCGATGAGTCGCTTTCCTGGTATCGGGCCCATCTCGACTACGAAGAAAAGGATCGCCACGAGGGAAACGGCTTTACGATCGTCTATCTCGGCCCCGAGGAAATGCACGAAGCGGGTGCGATGCTCGAGCTGACGCACAACGAGGGCGAAACGCCTGATATCGGCGATGCCTGGGGGCATATCGCCGTGCGGGTTCCCGAGGGCGAACTCGAAGCGGCCTACCAGCAGTTGCTCGACGGCGGCGTTTCGGACTATCGCGATCCCGAATCGTGTGGTGGTCACTATGCCTTCGTCAAAGATCCCGACGGCCACGAGATCGAACTCGTAAAGCGAGACCACGGAGCCATGTGGAGTCTCGACCACACGATGATCCGCGTCGAGGACGGCGATCGGGCCATCGGCTTTTGGGGGCGAAAATTCGAGTACGAACTAAGCGGCCGGTGGGAGGCCGACACCTTCGCGAACTACTTCCTCGAACCGCCCGCGGCGGCCCCGGAGGCGATGTCCGTCGAACTGACCTACAATTACGACGGGCGAACCTATGACCATCGAGACGGCTGGGGACACCTGGCGGTTCGAGCCGAGGACCTGGAGGCCGACTGGGATACGCTGATGACTCGAGAGGCGGAGGCGTACCGCCCGCCAGCCGAGAACGACGACCTGTACGCGTTTACGAAAACGCCTGAAGGGCACGAAATCGAAGTGTTACCACGGGATCCGGAAAGCGAGTCGCTGTTTCCGTTTTGAACGGGGCGACGAAGCGGTGGCAAACGAGGACGAAGCTGTCTTCCGCAGTTTCTTTCCTGGACAGTATACCTATCCTGGACGGCAAACTTATCCTGAACAGTGAACTGTCGTCACGAGACCCACCGCGACGCATTTCGAAATGGGCTTGGGCGGAGTCGAACCGGAATCAGACGTGCTCGCTCACTCGCGGCGACGCCGCTCGTCAATCGAGGTGTTCACTCCGTTCGCACCTCGCATTCGCTGCGCGCGACTGATAGGGCTCGACGCCT
>CAZJZA010000253.1:0-2498 GCA_964550355.1 uncultured Halobacteriales archaeon | reverse complement strand
GTCGATTACGGCGTCGACGGGGTGGCACTCCTCTCGGGCGTGAACAGTGGCGGGAAGACCACGACACTCGACATGGTCGCCTCGATCACGATTCTCGCCCACATGGGGCTGCCCGTCCCGGCCGAGTCGGCGACAGTTCCGGCAGTCGAGGAAGTTCATTACCACGCAAAATCGAGTGGAACACTCGACGCGGGCGCACTCGAAACGACGGTCAAGGATTTCGCCTCGCTCGCGTCTGGATCGGCAACGAAACTCGTTCTGGTCGACGAACTCGAAAGCATCACCGAGCCAGGGGCCTCCGCCAAGATCATCGCCGGGATCGTCGAGGCCCTCAAGGAAGCGGGGGCCACGGCGGTCATCGTCTCCCATCTCGCCGGGGGGATTCAGGAGGCGTGTGAAACGCCCATCACCGTCGACGGGATTCGAGCCCTCGGGCTCGAAAACGGGGAATTGCTCGTCGAGCGCTCGCCGAAGAAAAACCATCTGGCCAGATCGACTCCCGAACTCATCGTCGAGAAGCTCGCCGGGGAGTCCGCTGACGAAAGCGACGAACAGTCGTTTTACCGGCAACTGTTGGCGAAATTCTGAAAGGCCGGTCGGTCGATTTGTGGGGAGAGTCAACGACGATCGGCGCTGGCGGGAAGGGTTAAGTGGACGTGGTGGCTCGGTTGACACCATGGCGGACGAGGACATGCTCTCCTGGGACGAGTCCATCTTCAGGGACGAGCACGTCTTCGAAATCGACTACGTGCCGGAGGTCTTCGAGCATCGGGATACCCAACTCGAAACACTCACCCACGCCCTTCGTCCGGCGACCCGCGGGGCCCGCCCGCTCAACGTTATGGCGACCGGGCCGCCCGGGACGGGCAAGACGACCGCGATTCAGAAAGTGTTCTCCGAACTCGATTCCCAGCCGGGGGTCCGCGCAGTCCGGGTAAACGGCCAGGTCGATTCGACCCGATACGCGGTCTTCTCCCGCATCTTCCGGGCGCTTTTCGATTACGAGCCCCCGGCTTCGGGCATCTCGTTCAAGAAACTCTTCGGGCAGATCGCCGAGAAACTCACCGAGGAGGAGACCGTGCTGGTCGTGGCCCTCGACGACGTGAACTACCTCTTCTACGAAAACGAAGCCTCCGAGACGCTTTACTCCCTGCTCCGGGCCCACGAGGCCCACCCGGGCACGAAAATCGGGGTCATCCTCGTCTCTTCGGACCTCGACCTGGACCTGGTCGAAGGCCTGGACAGCCGCGTGCAGAGTGTGTTCCGGCCCGAAGAGGTGTACTTCCCGGTCTACGACACGAGAGAGATCGTCGACATCCTCAGACACCGGATCGAGGTCGGGTTCCGGCCGGACGTGGTGCCGCCGGAAGTCCTCGACAAAGTGGCCGAGTTGACGGCTGAAACCGGCGACCTCCGGGTGGGTATCGATCTGCTCCGGCGGGCCGGACTCAACGCCGAGAGCCGGGCGAGTCACACGATCGAGATCCAGGACGTGACGAATGCCTTCGACACGGCCCGGCACGTGCATCTCGAACGCCACCTGCAGGGGCTCTCAGCACCCGAGCAGACCCTGTTGGAAGTCATCGCCGAGACCACCGACGAACAGGCCGGCGCAGTCTACGAGTCCTTTCACGAGGAGACCGATCTCGGGTACACCCGGTACACGGAGATCGTGAACAAGCTCGACGATCTCGGCCTCATCCAGGCCGAATACGAGAGTCTCGACGGACGCGGTCGGTCGCGGTCGCTCAGCCTGGCCTACGACGCCGAGGCGGTGCTCGATCTCCTCGAGTAGCCGGCTCCCCGGCCCGTGAACAGCACTGTTTTCCCCGCGGAGCGGGATGAACGCCTATGGGAGACCTGACTGCCGTGTTGCAGACGAGCAAAGGCGACATCGAGATCGAACTCTACGACGAACGGGCCCCCCGAACGGTCGAGAACTTCGTCGGACTGGCGACCGGCGAGAAGGCCTGGACCGATCCCGAGACAGAGGAGACAGTCGAGGGCGAACCCCTCTACGACGACATCCCCTTCCACCGGGTCATCGGCGACTTCATGATCCAGACCGGCGACCCGACCGGGACGGGCCGCGGCGGCCCGGGCTACACCTTCGATGACGAGTTCCACGACGATCTCCACCACGATTCGGCCGGCACCGTCTCGATGGCCAATCGTGGCCCGGACACGAACGGCTCCCAGTTTTTCATCACGCTAGCCCCGCAGACCCACCTGGACGGCAAACACGCGGTGTTCGGTACTGTCATCGACGGGATGGACGTCGTGGAGAAAATCGGTGGTGTGAAGACCGACCGAGAGGACAAACCCGAAGACGAAATCCTCCTCGAGTCGGTGACGATCCAGGACTGAGCCCCCGACCGAGTCGAAAAGGCTTACCGGATCGTACGCCAACTATCAGACCGAGCGAGGGTAGCCAAGCGGCCAACGGCGGTGGGCTTAAGACCCGCTCTCGCAGGAGTCCATGGGTTCGAATCCCATCC
>CAZJZA010000252.1:0-2499 GCA_964550355.1 uncultured Halobacteriales archaeon | reverse complement strand
AACCCCCGCTGGGTCGACGTCGTGGGCGCGCTCCCCGATCACGGCCGCGAGGTCCCCGGCGTAGGTGAGTTCGTCGGTGAAGGCCGGGTATTCGATGGGTGCCTCCGGGGGGTGAACCGACGCCGGGGGTTTGATGAAGAAATCCGGTTCAGGCGGTCGATCGTAGTCCATCTGGTCGAGGGTCTCCGTGTAGTTGCGACCGATACAGTAGAGGGCGGTCGGCTCGGCCGGCGCGAGCAGTTCCGCCTCCCCTTCGCAGATCGAATACCGGCCGGCGTCGGTGACGATCACCCCGTCGTCGTATTGCCCCGTCACGATGCCGTCCTCGGTCCAGACCCTCGCCAATCGCATGCGTCGAGGAATGCGAGGACAACGAGAAGGTGTTTCGGTCCGGGGGTTCGGGGGGAGCCATCGCTCTCTGGGACGAAGTGGCAGAAAGATGGCCTCGGCACTCACGACTCACAATCTATCCAGAGTGGATGTGTATGGCACGGCCATAGACGTCGCTCTTGCCCTACTGCTCGTCCAGCATCCGGATGCCGCGCTCCACAACCGCCTCGGTCACGAAGAGGCTCGTCTCCCGCTGAAGTGCTCGCATACGCGATGTCGCTTCGTCTCTGTCGAGCAACCCGCGGCCGTAACCGAGCGCGATGACACCGATAGAACCGCGTACTTCAATCCCGGCGTCGGATGCTACCTCACGGGCGGCGAGATCGTCGGTGAGGAAAACGGCTCGCCGCTCTCCGGCGACCGCAATCGCGGCGCGTTCTCCGGCGTCCAGGTCTTGAGTTTCGACTCGGCTCTCATCAACTTCGACGGTTTCGTACGAGAGTGTTGCCAACCCGTTCGGAGTCCCACCGGTCGCAACCTCCTCGAGAACCGTCGCCGGAACGACGAGTGTATCGAACGATTCGAGAAGGTCGGGCGAGCCGATTTCGGCGAGGTGAATGAGCGGCCCAGCGTCCGAAACTGCTTCGAGTGTCACGCGTTTAGGCCCCAGTCGACGTCCTCCTCGACGACTGTCCGCTCCCGTTCGGCACGTTCGACCTTCGGCCGACCGACGCGTTCGATAGCCTCCTCGCGGTCGAATGTTCCCTCGAGGTACTGTGCGAGCACCAGCGACTCCCACAGGTCTTCCAAACCGCGCTCGAGGGCCCGCTCGAACACTTCGGACTCGGAGAGACCGCGAGCCTCCGCAATTTCTCGAACCCGGTCGGAGATTTCGGCGGCCATGAAGAGTAATTGCTCGCCATCGTTCTTAAATCCCTGTCTGCCTGCCCAGTGATGTGGATCGGACTGTTCCACTGGTCAATGCGGGTATGCCCAGCAAATACCGGCGAGTTTAAAATGGCAGAATCGGTGGCCGCAACGCTCACCTTTCGAACCCCTCTCCGACGACGGGCAAATTCATTGATTTCCCGAAAATTAGCAGTAGTGAATCCCTCGACCGTCGTCTGCACGATTTTCGAGATGAGAATCGATTGCTTTCACAACGTCACCGATGTCCCGTCCCGCCTGCTGCACGTAGATAATTCCAGCGTGATCGAGTCGCGGACTCAAATGGCCTCCCCGCGGTACAGTGCCCTCATGGCGGTGCAACGGGCGTGGGACGAAAATTGAAGCAGATTAGAAGTAAAAGGCGAGTGCGCGATGCACATCACCGAGCGAAAGGTCCGGATACAGGTCGGTGATTTCGTCTAATTCGTATCCGCTGTGCTCGTAGGCGGACGCGATGTCTTTCACCCTGATTCCGGTTCCTTCCACCGTCGGCGCCCCATCACTGTGGTTTGGGTCCTCTACAATGTTCATACGACCGTATTCGTTCGCTACCCGTATTAAATTCGAGGCCATTTCATTGAATGGGGAAGACGCTAATCTGTCGGAGAGTTGGAGGATGGACGATAAATTGGGTTGGCCAGTTATTCCGCTCTATCGCAGTCGTTTATGCATGGAAGTTCTCGCCGCAACTTCGACACGTTGCCCATCCACCCTGCTTCACCTTCTGTTTCTCACCGCACTTGGGACACTCACGCCATACCGAGCGATTGCGATGGGACATGCGTTCGACAAGGGAGGAGAGTGTAATAATCGTATCTAGCAGCCAAAGCCCCGGCTCTAACTAATACTTTCATCTGGTTCCAACATACATTTCGAATGAGTTGAGAGCAAGGAGACTTCAAGTGCAAATCGGGCAGTTACAGACGCGATTCTATGATCGTTATCACTTTTCTTCGCAGATGGTGGACAGAAAGTTGGCCTCGGCACTCATAGGGCTCGTCATCGCCGGGTGCCTATGCCGACTCGGCCCGGTCTATCGTCATCGGCCAGGCTCGTCTTCGACCCGGAGGAAAAAACAAACTCCGGTCGTCACCCCGACGGATCCCCGATCTTGAAGACGACGAAGCGCCGTCCAAAAAGCGACGGATCGCCGCTCCAATTCGCACGGATCGAAAGTGATGGACTCTTTAGCCCGGGTCTCGCCCGTTTCACTATGACCGA
>CAZJZA010000251.1:0-2506 GCA_964550355.1 uncultured Halobacteriales archaeon | reverse complement strand
AATAACTTCGCCCCGTCCGATACCTTTTTGACCACCCGGTTCATTGGAGTTACTAAGAAAATGAGTAACCAGTCGGCGGAGCCGGAAACGGGCGGGGTCGATCCCGACCGGAGTCATCTAGAAGACGTCGAGAGTGGCGCTGGTTGCACGGAGATCTGGGAGACGCTCAGCGAGCGACGGGCCCAGGCCGAAGCGTCGGCAGACGACTGATGGGTTTTTTCGTTTCGAGCGTGTTTGTCTCAGTAGTTCGATCGACCTGTGACACTCGCACACACTATTCATGAAAGCAGTCATCCTGGCCGCCGGCGAGGGCCGACGGCTCTCCCCCCTGACGAACGTGCGCCCGAAACCGATGCTTCCGGTCGCGAACGAACCGATTCTGGCCGACGTGATTTCGGCCGTGGCCGAGGCCGGGCTGGAGGAGATCCTGCTCGTGGTCGGCTACAAGTCCGACCGCATCCAGCAGTACGTCGGCGACGGCGACGACTGGGGCGTCGATGTCGAATACGTCCGCCAGGACAAACAACTGGGAACCGGGGACGCGGTTCTCGAGGCCGAACCGTACGTCGAGGACGAGTTTTTGGTGCTGAACGGGGATCGGGTCATCGATAGCGCCGTTCTCAAGGACGTGATGGAACGTCGAGTAGCGACCGACGAGACAGTGATGGCCGTCGCGCGCGCTGAGGAACCCTCGCTGTATGGGGTGTTGGAGTTAGATGGTGACCGCGTGACGCGTATTGTCTAGAAACCCCAACCACACGAAATTAGCTCGGACGTGATTAATGCCGGTGTTTACGCCTTCGGCCCGGAAATCTTTCCAGCCATTCGTGAGACGTCCGTGCACGGCGAACTCGCGCTGACTGACGTCCTCGCACAATTTCTTGAAGAAGAGCCCATCCAGGCGGTTCCGGATCGACAGAGCTGGTTCGACGTCACCCGGCCGTGGGATCTTTTGGCGGTCAATGCGGCGTTGCTCGAAGGCGAACCCGTCCCGGAGGGGAAGTCAATTGATTCGAGCGCGTCCGTTTCGTCGGCGGTCAAGCTGGGTTCGGACGTGCAAATTTATCCCAACGCGACCGTCCTGAGCGGGACGGCGATCGGTGATAACGTCTCTATCGGGCCGAACGCCACGGTTTCGAATTCGCTTTTGATGGCCGACGTGACGATCAAGGCCGGGGCCGTCGTTCGCGACGCGGTGATCGCCGAGAACGTTACCATTGGCCCGAACGCGACGATCGTCGGCGGGCAGGCAGACGTGGTACTACAGGACACGGTACACCGGAATGTGGTTCTGGGTGGGGTCATCGGTGACAATGCGAAGATTGGTGGAGCGGTGACGGTCCTGCCGGGGAGTTTCGTCGGAAACGGGGCGACCGTGGAGCACGGTGCGCGAATTGATGGCCGAATCGAGCCGAACGGGCGAGTGCAATAGCCATGTGTGGGATCACCGGCTACGTCGGCGATCGGGATGCCCTTCCAATCGTTTCCTCCACGCTCTCGAACCTGGAGTACCGGGGGTATGACTCCGCGGGGGTCGCGCTGGGGAATTCCGACCTTGACATCTACAAGGCAAAAGGCAAAATCGGCGAGTTGACGCTGCCCGAGGGTTCGTCTGCGAAAAGTGGTATCGGCCACACGCGCTGGTCGACTCACGGAAAGCCCACTGATGCTAATGCACACCCACACACCGATTGTACAGGTGAGATTGCAGTGGTTCACAACGGCATTATCGAGAATCATGCGGAGTTGAAAGCTGAACTCGGTGACAAACATCGGTTTTCGAGTGAGACGGACACGGAGGTCGTTCCACATCTGATCGAAGAGGAATTAGATGGGGGCAGCCTCCTCGAGGCGGTTACGGCCGTAGTGGATCGATTGGAGGGAAGTTATGCCATCGCAGTCATGGCAAAAGATCGGGACGAAATCATCGCGGCCCGGCAAGACAGTCCTCTCGTCGTGGGCCACGGTGATGGCGAGCGATTCCTGGCGAGTGACGTGCCGGCATTTGTGGAACACTCCCGGGACGTGACCTTCCTCGAAGACGGTGACGTCGCCCGGATTATGCGAGATGTAGTCGAAATCTACAACGGTGGAGAAGTCGTCGAGCGGGAGCAGACACGCGTGGAGTGGGAAGCCGAGGCCGCGGAGAAGGGTGGCTACGAGCACTTCATGCTCAAGGAGATTCACGAGCAGCCACGGGCCTTGCGGCAGGCACTGACGGGACGTGTCGATGCTCTCTCCGGAGACGTCGATCTGGACGTGGAGATGCCACAAGAGTATCTCGAATCGCTCGACGAGATTCAAATTGTCGCAGCGGGCACCTCGTTTCACGCGGGGATGTATGCAGAACAGCTCGTGGAAAACTTAGCCAATGTCCGGGTCAGCACGCATGTCGCAAGTGAGTACGACGTCGGCGGAGGACGTGATCCCTGGCAAACATTGGTCGTCGCGATTACCCAAAGCGGAGAGACCGCCGATACGCTTGAAGCGCTTCGGGCAGCGAAGG
>CAZJZA010000250.1:0-2533 GCA_964550355.1 uncultured Halobacteriales archaeon | reverse complement strand
TAGACGTCGAGGTAGTACACTTGTTTTCTCGCGTCCCGGAAACTGTAACGCGAGTCGACCAGGGAGGCCTCGCTCAGACGGTTGAGGGCGTACCGAACTGTGCGGTCGGGGAGAAGCGATTCTTCGGCGAGTTGTCCCTGGGAGAGTGGTTCTTCGGTCTCGAGAACTTTCGCGACCAGTTTCGCACTCGGCGGGAGTTCGCGAAGCCGCTCGCGAAACTCGTCGTTCGCCTGGATTGGAGATTGGCCAGTGGCCGACGTACTCATGTTTCTGGTTCACATACGGGAGAAGGTAAAGGTTATCTATACTTGTGACTATATTCCTTATACAATCTAAGGTCTGCCTATCCCGGCGGAGTTCCTGGCCGGGGTGGCTCCAGTCCGACCGGACTCGGGTGATTTAGAACGATTCCGATCAATTGTTTCCAGTACGGTTTTAACTACGGGCCGGTGTGTTTGTGATGACGTGAAGGGTCAGGAGTGGTACCAGGCCGACGACGTCGCGGAGGCCTACGAGGACAAGCGCTTCTCGCGTGGCGGACGCCTTATCGATCGCCGCGAGAAGGAAGCGGTCCTCGATGCACTGTCGCCACTGGAGGACCGCCGAATCCTCGAAATCGCCTGTGGAACAGGCCGGTTTACCGTCATGCTCGCCGATCGGGACGCGGACGTGATCGGTCTCGATATCTCCGGGCCGATGCTTCAGCAAGGTCGCGAAAAAGCCAGGCGGGCTGGTGTCAGCGACCACCTCGAGTTCATGCGGGGGGACGCGGGCCGGCTCCCGTTTCCCGATGACTACTTCGATGCGGTCTTTGCGATGCGGTTTTTCCACCTCGCGAATACCCCCCATGACTTCCTCGCGGAGATGGCGCGGGTGTCCGACGACCTGATCTTTTTCGACACGTTCAACGCCGGCAGCGCCAGAAGCGTCTACAACTGGGCGCTTCCAATGGGCTCTCGCCTGTACGAGGACCGCGAGGTCAGACACCTCATCGCGGATGCGGGCCTGGAACTGGTCGCCGAAGCCCACGACTTTCTCATCCCATACGGTCTGTACAGAAAGATGCCGGACTGGATGGCCGATGGCCTCCGGGACGTCGACCGATCGACGGTCGATTCGGAGGTGGGCGAACGGCTCGCGACGGTTTCTTACTGGACCGCCCGCGGGGCCGACTAACTCACCTGTTCCCGGAGCTGAAACTCACCCGTTCTCAGAGGCAAAACTCACCTGTTCCCGGAGACGAAACTCACCCGTTCGCAGAGGTAAAACTCATCTGTACCCACTGGCGAAACTCACCCGTTCGCAGAGCGGAAACTCATCTGGTCTCACTGGCGAAACTCACCCGTTCGCAGAGCGGAAACTCATCTGGTCTCATAAGCAAGTCTCCCGTTCTCAGAGACGAACCAAGACAGCCCGGATTCGCACCACTGTGGCCCAGAAGCCGTTTATTCCACGCGTTCGGACGATCGCGAACCCGAGACGTTTTATGCGTGTCCCTGATTTAATCGGGTCATGGATCTCTCGGTGGTTATTCCGACGCTCAACGGCCGGGCCGAACTCCCGGCGACGCTCGGAGCGATCGCCGAGACGCTTCCGGACGCCGAGGTGATCGTCGCGAATGGCCCCTCCGCCGATGGCACCTCCGGCTTCGTCTGTGAGCACGAGGCCGTGGACACGCTTTTGGACCTCTCGGATCGGAACCCGAACGTCGCCCGGAACGCCGGCCTGGCGGCCGCATCCGGTGACGCGATTGCATTTCTCGGACAGGGCACACAGATCGAATCGTCCTGGCCCGACGCAGTCGAGACGGCACTCGTGGCCGGGGCCGACGCGGTCACCGGCCCAATCCACCGGGAACTCGGCGCGGACGTGACGACCGAGTCCCTCGAAGAATCACAGATCGGCTCCCGGACGGTTCGATTTTTTGACGGCGGGAACGTCGTCTTCTCCCGAACGGCAATCGAAGCCCTCGATGGCTTCGACGAGTATCTCCAGGTCGGGGCGGCACGCGATGTCGCCCACCGCCTCGCCGGGCAGGGTCGAACGCTTCGATGGGAACCGGAGGCGGCCGTTCTCCGGTCCACGCCGGAGACGACACCACAGGACGGCTCGGCCCATCGACAGCACATCCTGGAGTACCGATCCCAGGGGTATCGCGTCGCGAAAAATTATGGGCTCGGGAGACAGACCGCGCTTCGATTGGTGAGCCATCTCGTCCGTGGAGGGGTCGGGGAAGCCAAGGAAGTCATCGTTGGCGATGCCAAATTCTCCGTCTGGTTCGGAAAGGGACGAGACGCGATGAAACAGGTCATTCGTGGAGCCAGGGAGGGCCTGGCAGCGAGAATCACCGATCGCAGTCCACGCCGTAATCCACATGGGCTCTCCGCTCGGCAGAATCGCCCGGTCTCTCGGTGTAACCCGTGACACCTCGGGGTCAAGTGGTTTGAGAGATCTGTAATCTCTCGTCACTGAGCGAAGCCGAAGGCCTCGCGAGGTCTGCGAACGCGTTGCGTTCGCCCGATCACGGAAATCT
>CAZJZA010000249.1:0-2546 GCA_964550355.1 uncultured Halobacteriales archaeon | reverse complement strand
CTGCAAAAGGCCTAAGAGCGCGAACAGCATTCGTTTACTCAATATGACGAAGTTCAACCAAACCACGGGAACGGGGGCGGTACCGTGGGGGTCGAGATAGCCGAATCGCCGGTCACCGACGAGTCCTACGAGTCGATGGCCGCGTTCGTATACGACTATCTGGAAGCAAGCGTCGAAAACGAGGGTGACGGCGGGCGGATGCGCTGGTACCCCTGGCACTCGGCGGAGTACCGGTTTAACCACATCATGAACGTGGTGGAACTCGCGACCGACATAGCCGAAGCCGAAGGGGCCAACGCGGACGTCGTTCGGGTCGCTGCCCTCTTCCACGACATCGCGAAACTCGAGGCCGACCAGGAGGTCCACGCGGAGGCCGGTGCTCGCGTCGCTCGCAAATACCTCGAGAGCCACGGTCACGTGCCGGCCTCGTTTATTGATCAGGTCTGTCGTGCCATCGAAGGCCACAGTCACACAGGAAATCTCGAAGAGGTCGCCCTCGAGACGCAGTGTCTCATCGAGGCGGACCTCCTCGACAAAATCGGGGCCAACGGCATCACGCTTATGCTGCTCCGAATGGGCTATGAGGCCCGGACCCACATGGACGCCGGCGAGATGGTACAACGCGTGCTGAACCGGGGGAAAGAGGCCCGAAAGCGCGTTGAAAGCGACAGAGCAGAGTCACTTGCCCACCGGCGTTTAACGCGTGTCGCCTGGTTTCGCGACTGGATCGAGGGCGAAATAAGCGAGATGACCGTCGAAGACGAGGACGAAGAACTTACTTGACATCCTCCCCGCGCTAAAGCGCGAGGTTTTGCGCCTGTTCATCCCATAACTCCGAGCGTCGTCGCGGCGTCCCAGATGAAGACGAAGCCGAACCACAAAAGGACCAGGCCACTCCCGTAAGCGATGGCCTTCCCGAACGAGTCGATTGTATTTCCGGCCGTGCGGAGTGCCGCCGGAAAGAGCGTGATCCAGAGGACGATCCCGCCGAAAAAGCCCACGATCGTCAACAATCCGTTTGCAGATCGCAGGGAATAGCCAAAGGCTTCGATGGTACCCGGATCGAGAAGGCCGACTCCGGCGGTCAGCCACCACGTGATCTGGTAGGGATTGGTGATCGCAAGCGCGAAGGCTTTCCCGAACCCGGCTTTCTCCGAGACGTTTTCGCTCCTGAAATTGGCGCTTCCCCTCACGGCACCGTAGGCGAAGTAGAACATCAACAGGCCCCCGACTCCGACCATGACTCCCCTGAGCGTCGGGGCATCGCGAATAAAGGCGACGACCCCCGCTGCGGCCAGGACGAAAAAGAGCCCATCAGCACTCATTGCACCGAGGCCCGCGGAAAAACCCGCTCGCCACCCGCTGTTCACGCTTTCTTCGGCGATCACGGCGTTCATCGGTCCGGGCGGTGCAGCGAGGGAGAGTCCCAAAAGCGCCCCGGCAACGATGGAAAGCAGCGTGACCAACATCTTTTTGGCGGTTATGCGAGGTGGGGGGAAAAGCCCTCCGGGCCGGTTATCTCGGTTTGGCTTCGAGGTGGCTCCGCAGCAGATCAGCACCACCTCTCCCAGTGCCCACGACGACGACCGTGTCGCTTTCGTCGAGAACTCCTCTTTTGCGGAGTGTCCTGAGCCCAGCTGGCCCGGCCGCAGCATTCGGACTCAACTCGAGGCCAGTTTCTCGTGCGACAGAAATTCCGGTTTCGAGGATCTCGTCGTCCGGAACGGCCACCGCAGTGCCCCCCGTCTGCTCGATGGCTTCGAGCACCCAGTCACCACCTGGTGGATCGGGGACTTCCAATTCACCACATACCGTATCCGGCCTATTCACGGGCTTGAGGTTTCCAGCAGATCGCGCGGCTTCGGCAATCGGGGCACAACCTTCTGGTTGGACGGAGAGGAGACGGGGTACGTCCGCGATGACTCCGTACTCTTTGAGCACCATCAGTCCTTCGTAGAGCCCAACCAATGTGACGCCGCTTCCGGTCGGCACGATGATCGCATCTGGTATGGAGTCGTCCATCTGGGTCACAATTTCGAAGGCGATAGTGGTGGCTCCGAGACGTCGGAATGGCGTTTCGAACGCTCCGAGCGGGTAGCCCATATTGTCGCGGTCTCTCTCTGTTTGAAGCGCTGTCTCGGCGTCAGGTAAGCGGCCTTGAACGACGGTTAAATCGACGCCGTGGACGTTGCTCATCGCCTTCCGCTCGAACGGGGCCCTGGAGGGGAGATACACAACACCGTCGAGTCCGGCCCGGGCCGTATAGGCCGCAAAAGACTGGCCGGACGCTCCGGGTGCTGCAAGCGACGCCTTCGATGCTCCCGTCTGGGTGGCTGCCGTGACTGCAACTGACATCCCTCGGTCGGCGACAGAGCCAGTCGGATTCTGTCCCTCGTCTTTGATCAACAGTCGGTCGACCCCGACGGATTCCGCTAGTTTCGGGGTTGATACGAGTGGAGTCCCACCTTCCCCCATCGATATGGCAGCGTCTCGGTCGTACGGAAGGAGCGCGTCGAAGTCCCACATCGTGGATGCCGGCTGGTCGA
>CAZJZA010000248.1:0-2550 GCA_964550355.1 uncultured Halobacteriales archaeon | reverse complement strand
CGAGCGGGGCGCCCGGGCGGAGGGGGACGAGACGACCCACACGCGGCCGGTCTCCCCCGCGGACGGGGCCACGATCGCGATCAACCGCCGGGTCGGGACCCGCTGGCGGCTGATCGGTATCGGCACGTTGCGTGAATGAGAGTTGCCATGGACGCGAATGCACTGATGATGCCGGTCGAGGCCGATCTACGCGTCTTCGAGGAACTCGACCGGCTGCTCGGCGAGTATACCCCCGTCGTTCCCGACGTGGTCCTCGACGAACTCGAAACCCTGGCCGAATCGGGCGGACAGGCCGGACGCGCGGCCACGGTCGGGCTGGATCTCGCCGAACGCTGCGAGGAAATCAAATCCCCGGAATCGTATGCCGACGACGCGTTACTCGCCCTGGGAACGGGGGGCGAAGTCGACGCTGTCGTCACGAATGACGCCCCGCTCCGCGACCGTCTCCTCGAGGCGGGCGTTCAGGTAATCCATTTAAGGGGGCGGAATCAATTAACCCGTACTCAACCATAGATGTACAAGCGAGCTAGACTCACAGATACGGTCGAAGTGCCCCCGGAGGCACTCGACGACGTCACCCCGGATCTCATCAAGCGACTCCTGCAGGACAAACTGGAGGGGCGGATGGACGAGGAGGTCGGCTCTATCGTCACGGTCACGACTGTCCACGACATCGGCGAAGGGGCGGTTATTCCAAACCGACCCGGCGTCTACTACGAGGCCGAGTTCGACGCCCTGGCCTTTGACCCGTCGATGCAGGAAGTCGTCGACGGCGAGATTGTCGAGGTCGTCTCGTTCGGTGCCTTCGTCGGCATCGGTCCCGTCGACGGCCTGCTCCACGTCTCCCAGATCTCCGACGAGTATCTGGCCTTTGACGAGGAGAACCAGATGCTTGCCTCCCGAGAATCGAACAACAGCCTGGGGGTCGGCGACGCCGTCCGCGGTCGCATCGTCACCAAATCGATCGACGAGCGCAACCCCCGCGAGTCCAAGATCGGCCTTACCGCGAAACAGCCGGGACTGGGCAAACACGGGTGGCTTCGCGAAGCCCGACAGGAAGAGGGCGCCACGACGGAGGCCGAATAGATGGCCACGAAGCGAATGGCGTGTCGAGAGTGCCATCACATCGTCGAGGCCGAAAAGAACGCCTGCCCGTATTGTGGCTCCTCGAGTCTCACCGAAGACTGGGCTGGCTACGTGGTCATCACCCACCCCGAGGAGAGCGAGATCGCCGAGAAGATGGAAGTCACCGAGGGCGGGGAGTACGCGTTGAAGGTCCGCTAACTGTGCCGACCATCGTGGCTCGGCTTCCGGCCGCGGAACGCGAGGCGTTCAAAGAGCCACTCGGTGACGTGTACGAAGTCCCCGAGTCACTGCTCACTGGGGCGAGCGAGCCGATTATCGCCGTAGGGGACGTCGTGCTCGCCCACCTCGGAAGAGCCGGTGTGACCCCCGCCATTTCGATCGTCGACGGTCGAACCGAGCGCGGTCCCGTCGGGGACCGGCTCCTCGAGGACCGCCCCGAGACAGGTGTCGAGCACTCGGTCGAAAACCCCGCCGGGACCATTACGGTCGAACTGGTCGAGGCAATCGAAGCGGGGCTCGCGGACTCGCGGGCGACGCGGATCGTCGTCGCGGGCGAGGAAGATCTCGCCGTGCTCCCTGTAATACTGCTCGCGCCGACGGGGGCGACCGTGGTATACGGCCAACCGGGTGAGGGGATGGTCGCGGTACGGGTGGACGACGAATTGCGGGAGACCGGGCGCGATCTTCTCGCCCGAATGGACCGAGATCCGGAGTTCTGGGAGTCCATCGGGTAAAACACGGCACGCCCTTCGAAATCCTTTTACAGATTTCGGGCTGACGTACTGTTAACTGACCATGGACATCGAGATACTCGACGAGGAGGAAAACTCCCTTCTCCACCGGACTGACGTGACCTTCGAGGTCGTTCACGACGACGCATCGCCCTCCAGACTCTCCGTGCGGGACAGTCTCGCCGCGACGCTCGACCAGAACGCCGACCAGGTCGTCGTCCACAAGTTGGATACCAAATTCGGCATGCGAAAGACGATCGGCTACGCGAAGGTCTACGAGTCAAGCGAGGACGCCGCCGAGATCGAAGAGGAGTACATGCTCGACCGGAACAAGATCGAGGAAGCGGCCGAGGACGAGGTGGCCGAGTGATGGCCCGTGGCGATTACTACGAGGACGGCGAACTCACCAAGGACCGGTGTCCGCGGTGTGAAGACGCCTTCCTCGCCGACCACAGTGACCGGAAACACTGTGGCCGGTGTGGTTACACCGAGTGGAAGTGACGCGGGTACTCGCCATCGAAGGGACGGCCTGGGCTGCGAGCGCGGCCGTCTACGAATCGTCGACTGACGACCGCTTCATCGAGACCGACGCGTATCGCCCGGAGAGCGGCGGGATTCACCCTCGCGAGGCCGCCGAGCACATGCGCGTCGCAATTCCCGACGTCGTCGAAACCGCGCTCGACGCGGCCGAGGGGCCCATCGACGCGGTCGCATTTTCCCGTGGCCCTGGACT
>CAZJZA010000247.1:0-2569 GCA_964550355.1 uncultured Halobacteriales archaeon | reverse complement strand
GCGGGATCGACGGGATCGTGAGCACCGCACTCGGCGCTGGCAGTGTGACCGCCGCCCCCTTAATTGCCGTGACGGGGGACCGCGGGTATTTCCACGACATGAACGGCCTGATTGCGCTCGGTCGGTTCGACCTCGACGCGACTATCGTTCTCGTGAACAACGACGGCGGCGGCATCTTCCATATGCTCCCCATCGCAGACTTCGACCCGCCGTTCGAGGCGCAGTTCAAAACGCCACACGGGCTCGATTTCACCGCGACGGAGGCGCTTTACGAACTGGATTTCGACACGGTTGATCCCGGCTCGATCGGCACGGCGGTCGCGGAAAGTGCCGGTAAACCCGGCACGCAGGTCCTGGAAGTGCGGACGGACGCCGAGGAAAGCCATCGCATCAGGGATTCGATCCGCGAAAGGGTGGGGGAAACACTCGGTTCGGCTTCGAATCAGGCCTGACCCAGACGGCTTCGAATCGGGACTGACACAGCGGGAGCCTTTTTTAGGCCGCGGTGTTCCTGGGAGGTAATGGTCTCGACGCTCTTCGATCCCGATCGGTGGACTCCCGTTTCCGGGTTCGACTTCTCCGACATCACGTATCACCGGGCCCGCGACGTCGGAGCGGTCCGAATCGCCTTCGACCGACCGGAAATACGGAACGCCTTTCGGCCGCAAACAGTGGACGAACTCTCGGCGGCACTGGTTCACGCAAAGCGCCAGACTGACGTGGGGGCGGTGTTGTTGACCGGGAACGGCCCCTCCCCAAAGGACGGTGGGTGGGCCTTTTCCGCCGGCGGAGACCAATCGGTCCGGTCGGCCTCCGGTTACGAATACGGAGAAGGGGAGGAGGCGGCCTCGACGGGGCGGCTTCACATTCTGGAAGTGCAGCGACAGATCCGCCACCTTCCGAAACCGGTGATCGCGGTCGTTCCGGGGTGGGCCGTCGGGGGTGGTCACAGCCTCCATGCAGTCTGTGATCTCACCATCGCGAGCAAAGAGGAGGCGAAGTTCAAACAGACAGACCCGGATGTCGCGAGCTTCGACGGGGGATTCGGTTCCGCGTATCTCGCCCGACAAATCGGGCAGAAACGCGCCCGTGAGATCTTCTTCCTCGGTAAAACCTACGACGCTGAAACCGCTGCCGACATGGGCATGGTCAACGAAGTCGTTTCTCACGAGGAACTCGAAACTCGGGCCCTCGAGATGGCAGAAACGATCGCGAAAAAGAGCCCGACATCGATCCGGATGCTCAAATACGCCTTCAACGGCATCGACGACGGCCTGATCGGCCAGCAGGTGTTCTCCGGCGAGGCGACCCGACTGGCCTATATGACCAAGGAAGCGGCTGAAGGGCGAGACGCGTTTCTCGAAAACCGGGAGCCGGACTTCGAGGATTTTCCGTGGCATTACTGAGATGACTGCCGAGACGAACGACGGAGACGAGACCAAATCCACCGACGACACAGTCCAATCTACCGACGAAACGGTCCAACCCACCGACGATACAGTTCAATCCATCGGCGAAACGGTCCAATCCTCCGACGATACAGTCCAACCCACTGGCGCAACGGCCGACATCCCCCGCTGGCGTGCCTGGGTAATAGCCGCGCGCCCACACGTGAAACCGGCCGGTGCCTCACCAGTAATCGTAGGTTCGGCACTTGCCGTTCACGAGGGAGTCTTCGCGCCGCTTCCGGCCATCGCCGCACTTTTCGGCGCACTTCTGCTCCAGACGGGGACGGACTTCGCCAATGACTACTTCGATTACGAGAAGGGCGTCGACTCAGAGGAGTCTGCGGGCTATGTCCGTGTCAGTCAGTCGGGCTTAATCCCAGCCCGTCGCGTCTTCGGCGCGGCCGTACTGTGTTACGGCTTGGCTTTCTTGATTGGAATCTACCTGGTCTCCATCGGCGGCCTTCCGATCGTGATCGTCGGGCTCGCGAGCATCGCGAGCGGGTTTGCCTACTCCGGGGGGCCGTATCCGATCGGCTCTCACGGGCTGGGCGATCTCTTTGCCTTCCTGTTTTTCGGGGTCATCGCCGTCACCGGCACCTACTACGTGCAGGCGAGTGCCGTCCTGCTCGAAACGACTCCGCTCACCGTCCAGCCGGAGACCCTGCCCCTGTCTGCCGTCGTCGCGAGTTTGTCCATGGCCGGCCTGATCACGAACATTCTGGTGGTCAACAACATCCGCGACATCGAGGACGACCGAGCGGCCGGGAAGCGGACCCTCGCTGTCTTGCTCGGGTATCGCCTGAGCCGTGTCGAGTACGTCCTCCTGACGGTGCTCGCCTACGCGGTACCGGTCTGGTTTTTCGCCACGCAGGACGTCGGTCCGATCGTCCTTCTTCCATTCCTGAGCCTGCCACTCGCCTTCTCGGCAATTCGAATGGTGCTGACCGGCCGAGATACCACAGCACTCAACCCCGCGCTCGAACGCACCGGACAGCTCGTGGCCGCCTTCGGCGTCCTCTTCGGACTCGGGTTGGTGCTATGACCGCGACGGTCGAGCCGTTCGAACTCCGACTCGATCCACCCCTCCGGACCGCCCGGGAAACGATGCGCACCCGGCGAGG
>CAZJZA010000246.1:0-2614 GCA_964550355.1 uncultured Halobacteriales archaeon | reverse complement strand
GACCGAGTGAACGGGTTCGGTCTGTTCGAGTTTGACCCGGAGCCGGCCGCTTCTGTAATTGGTTACGAGGAGGTGATAATCGCCTTTTGCAACTAACGCTTCACCCCCGCCGATCCGGTCGCCATCGCTTGCTTCTCGTACCTCGTAATCGGAGCGAGAATCGAGGCGTTTGGCGAATCGACCGGTGAACTGATCGGGCATGTGCTGCACGACGAGTACCCGAAAATCCGGGTCGCGGGGAAGCCCGGCCAGGATCGACTCGACGACGTTCGGCCCGCCCGTCGACGCACCGATCACCAGCGTTGGATTCTCGACGTACGCTTGGGCCGCCGTATCACGAGACAAAACGCTCGGGGAAATCTGGTGGGCTGTCGGATCCGACCCGGCGACCGACCGGACCGTCTCGATGAGGGCCTCACTGTGCGTCGACAGATCCGTCGATATCGTGCCACTCGGCTTGGCGAAGAAATCCACCGCTCCTAACTCCAGCGCATCGAGGGTCGCATCGGCACCATCGGTCGTCAACGCCGAAAGCATCATAATCGGGACCGGATGGCGGTCCATGATCTTTTCGACGGCGTCGATGCCGTTCATCTCCGGCATCTCGACGTCCATCGTGACGACATCCGGGTCATGCTTCTCGACGAGTTCCACGGCTTCCCGGCCGTTTGCGGCCTGTGCGATGACCGCTATCCCGCTTTCCTCGAGGATGTCGGTGATGACGGTCCGCATAAAATGCGAGTCGTCGACCACCAGTGCGCGGGTCATTTATCCAAGCACGTCGTCGATGGCGTCCATCACGCTGGGCTTCTGGAACGGTTTGGTGATGTAGCCGTCAGCCCCAGCTTTGACCGCCTTTTTCATCTTTTCTTCCTGGCCGATGGACGTGCACATGATGACGTGGGACCCCGAATCGAGGTTTTTGATCTCGCCCGTCGCCTCGATGCCATCCCGGATCGGCATGACGATGTCCATCATGACCAGATCCGGTCGGTGTTCTTTGTACATTTCGACGGCCTCGACTCCGTTTTCAGCTTCGCCGACGATGTCGAACTCGCCTGCGAGAATCTCGCGAAGTAGATTTCGCATGAACTCCGAGTCGTCGACGAGCAGCACGTCCTGTGCCATACGTGATCGCAGTTTACACGAGGTGGTACATAAAGCCACCTTGCTCGTTATCAGACCTGATTGTTAGTTGTGGCATCGTCTTCGAGTGTTACAGAGCCGATCAGCTGGTCGATGTCGAGCCAGAGGACCAATTGGACGTCTTCGGGTATCCCGTCCTCGTCGACCTCACCGAGATATTTCCGCAGGACGCCTTTCACGAGTTTTGCTTCGATCGCACTCGTCTCGATGCCCGACAGATCGCCGTTTCGATCGACTTGCGCGGACGGATAGGTGGTCACCTCTTCGACGTCGTCGACCCGGATCCCGATTTTTTGCTTATCGTCAGCCCGGTCGAGGACGAGGATGCTTTCTGCCTCGCCACTCGATCCGACCGAGAGGAACTCCTTTGGGTCGACGACGGCGGTCGTCTCCCCGCGAAGGTCCATCACGCCCTCCACCGCCTCCGGGGCCCGGGGAACGCGGGTAATCTGTTTTGTTTCCACGATACTGTCGACGGAGTCGATGTCCATGGCACAGCGCTCTTCGCCCAGTGTGAACTCGACGACTTCCGCGGCCGTTTCGGTTTGGGTCGACTCCACGTCGCCTTCGACGGGCATCGTGGGTTCGGAATCGGTGGCGGTCATCGTTCGTGTCCGAACCGGCGGTTGCACCCGGTATAATTGTTTCGCGGTGACTATCAAAAACGAAATTAGCGGTTCGTTCCGCGGGGAAAGACGAGGCCGTCGTGGTCCCGGATGACCGAGAGCAACTCGCCGATGGAATCCTCCGAAGAGAGATCGTGCTGGTCGAGAAAGGCGAGCATGCCCGCTACGGGATATCGAACGCGGATGTTCGACTCCGCGAGGAGGATTCCGAGGGTGTCTTCCACTGCGGTTCCGTCGCCGACCTGCTGGGCGTACCACATCAAAAGCCCGTCAAACGCCATGCCGATGTCGTCGGAGGCCAACTGTTGATGGCTGATGTCCTCTCCGGTCTTTGCGGCGAGTCGGTATGCGTACTGGCTTTCGGTGCGCTTGAGGTTCGCGCTGATCCAGCGTTTGACGTCACTCCCCCGAAGTTCCACCTGGGAGGCGGACTTCCGGTTTTCAGTCGTCGTGGAAGGGAGGTCCTGATCGAGTGTCGATGCGGCTTCCCTCATCTCACCAGTCTCCGCTTTGGGGTCCGTAAACGAGGAGTCCTCCTGTCCCTCGACGTGCGGGCGTCCCTCCGCACCGATGACAAAACGGCTCTCGTCCAACTCTTCGACCTCGTCTTCGTTGCTAATATCCAGGTCCTCGGGGGTGAGGACGGTGCCATCCGGCATCTCGTCCCGATCCCGGGGCGGGTCCATACCGCAAAATTGGGGTGACCCGGATATAAATCCTCCTCGACCCGGTATGAACCCGATTTCGTTCCAACTGAAGACTGGCACGGGCTTGATATCGTTCCAACTCAAGATCTGACGGCTGGCGATCGCTCAAAATCGGGATCCACCAGTCGGGATCCG
>CAZJZA010000245.1:0-2626 GCA_964550355.1 uncultured Halobacteriales archaeon | reverse complement strand
GAACATGTCGAGTTCACAGTCCGGGTTCGTGCACTTGAACTCCTTCGTCGGGGGCATACCCGGGTTTTGTCGGCTGCAGGCTTAAGCCCGGTGAACTGCCCCGGTGTGCTTTTCCCGGTCGGGCGGTAAACGTGGCCGATGACCGATCCCGGCTCCCTCTCGGTGGTTCTCGTCGACGGCTACGTCGACGAACCGGCCCACTTCGGAGTCCCTCCTTACATTTCGACCTATCCCCGATACACGGCTGGTGCACTTCGGGACGCTGGGGTCCCCTCGGATTCGATCACCTATTACACGATCGATGGCCTTCGCGACGATCGCTCGCGATGGGGGGATGTCGAATCGGCGGATCTCCTGGTTTATCTCGGCGGGATGACCGTCCCCGGCAGTTACGTCGGCGGCACCCCTGCCGAACCGGACGAGGCCCGAAACCTGGCCTGGACGGCGAAGGGAACGAGCGTGATGGGCGGGCCGGTCCGCTTTGGCGTGGGTGGAAAAAACGAAGGGGGCACCGAAACACACCGCGACGACCTCGATTTCGATTTCCTGGCGATGGCCGACGTCGAAGCGGCGGTATACGATCTTGTAAAGAACGGGCTCGAAGGGTTCAACGACCGGTACCGCGAACTCGGTGAGGCAGATCGCTGGGCCGAACAGGGAGCCTTCGTCGTCGAGCAACACCCGGATCACCCGGACGGGCTCATCGCCGAGATCGAAACTGCTCGCGGGTGTGCCTACCGCTGCTCGTTTTGCACCGAACCGATGTACGGCGATCCGACCTTCAGAGCCGCCGCGGCGATTCACGCCGAAGTGTCGGCGCTCGCAGATCGTGGCGTCTCGCACTTCCGGCTCGGCCGTCAGGCCGACATCCTCGCGTACGGTGGCGACGGCGAGCGCCCGAATCCGCAGGCTCTCGAGGATCTCTATTCGGGGATCCGGGCCGCCGCCCCGGACCTGGATACGCTCCACATGGATAACATGAACCCGGTGACGATCGTGGAGCATCCCGAGCGCTCTCGCGAGGCTTTGGAGGTCATCTCGACCTACAACACGCCCGGCGACACGGCCGCGTTCGGCGTCGAGAGTGCCGATCCAGTCGTCCAGGAGGAAAACGACCTGCTCGTGACCCCCGAGGAGGCGCTTTTCGCCGTCCGAATGGTCAACGAAGTTGGCGGGTGGCGACCCGGGGAGGATCAGTCTGCCGCCCCGTCGATCGACCCAACGGTTCCGACACGGCTGCCCACCCTGCTTCCGGGACTCAACTTCGTTCACGGATTGGCCGGCGAACGGGAGGCGACTTTCGAACACAACCGGGAATTCCTCGATTCCGTCCTCGAGGCCGGGCTGCTGGTGCGCCGGATCAACATCAGGCAGGTGATGGCGTTCGAAGGCACGGAGATGGAAACGACCGGCGCAGATCTCGCGAACGCGCACAAAAAACAGTTCAAGGCCTATCGGGCCGCAGTCAGAGAGG
This sequence comes from uncultured Halobacteriales archaeon, assembly GCA_964550355.1. Classification (GTDB taxonomy): domain Archaea; phylum Halobacteriota; class Halobacteria; order Halobacteriales; family Halobacteriaceae; genus Halodesulfurarchaeum. Next base: position 1,152 of record CAZJZA010000245.1, on the reverse strand, counting down.
AGATCGACGTCCCGATGCTCCGGCGTGTCGCACCGGTGGGGACGGTGCTCCCGGATGTCCGGACCGAATATCACGAGGGTGAGTACACCTTCGGGCGACAGGCTGGCACATATCCGTTACTCGTGGGCATTCCGGGAAAGCGCCCGTTGGGAGCACAGATGGACGTGGCAGTAGTCGATCACGGCTCCCGGTCGGTAACCGCCGTGCCGTATCCGCTGTCGCTTTCTGAAGCCGGGATGGACGAACTCACCGCCATTCCGGGAATCGGGGCCTCGACGGCCGGCGACATTCTCGTGGGTCGGCCGTACGACTCGGTGGCAGAAACCCCCGCAGAAGCGGAACTCGCTCCCTTCGTCGGGAGGTCGGCTACTCGAACTCTTCTTCGATGACCTCGCCGACCGCGAAGTTCGATTTCACCTCGCTGATCTCGACTTTCACGCGCTCGCCCATCTCCGCGCCGGGCACGATGATGACGTAACCGCGTTCGACACGAGCGATGCCGTCGCCCTGCTTGCCGATGTCCTCGATTTCTACGTACCGGATTTCGCCGACTTCGACGGGTGGCTGTGGTTCCGAAGGAACTGCCGTCCCGGTTGACTCGGTCGGTTCTTTTGGGCCGTCCCCGCGAGCGATGATCGCGACTCGATAGATCGAATCGGGATCGATCGTGCCGTTTTCGACTTCTCGATCGGGAATCTCCACGACGTAGCCCTCGTCGGTCGCGGTGACTTCCCCATTGAACAGACAGAGGAGTTCATCAGAGATTTCCATGGATGTGTCCGACTGATACTGGAACCGGCCCGGTATTAGTATTTGTCACCCGGGGACGTGTCGATCGGCCGGCCGTCGGACCGCTTCGGGCCTTCCGAGTCGTGCACGACGACCCCGTCAGCGTCGGGGAAGGGCGTGTAGTGCTCCCGAACCGCAATCGCTTCCCGAATCTCCCTGATCGCTCGCTCCTGGAGCGTTTCGGCGATGGCGGCGGCCCGCTCGTGGCTCATTTCGGCTCCCAGTCCGGGGCACTCGGAGGCCCGGACCCGACCGGCAGCCACCACGGCGGCTGATTCGGGTACTCCGGTCCCCGGCAGGGCCAGACTGACCGGATAGGCCCGACAGAGCAGCGGCCGCGTTCGGTAGATCGCACATCGGGTG
>CAZJZA010000244.1:0-2641 GCA_964550355.1 uncultured Halobacteriales archaeon | reverse complement strand
GATCTCGGGGAATCGTTCGCGAGGAGCCTCGACCTCCACGACAAAGGGGCGACCCGTCCCGAGCATTTTGGCGTCGATGTCTTCGCGGCCTGCCCCGTGGAACTTTGACCCCGCGCCATCCATCGCTTTCTCGATTGCCGGCGCGGTCAACTGCTCGACCGACTCGGGGTACATGTAGCCGGTCCCATCACAGTACACGCAGGGCTCGCCGGAGCGGGTTCCCGACCCGCCACATTCCCGGCAGGGCCACTCCGTCTGGGGAATGCCCCGTTCGAGTTTCCGATAGCGGCCATAGACGAACGCGGAGTTCACCGTGACATCGACGGTGTCCTCGGCGACGTCGATGAGAAGTTGGACGTCCGGTCGCTCGAAGTCGACCTCGGCCCCGGTCGCCATGCCGATTCGCTTTCCCACTTCCCGGTTCATCTCGGAGTTGAACTGCTCCCCGCTCTCCTCGGGGAGGTCGGCCAGCTCGCGGAGCAGCGTCTCGTTCTCCTCGATTAGTGGCGACGCCCGGGTGCCGACCTGGTAGGTCTCGAAGGTGACGTCGCCGATGGCATCGACGGCCCGCTCGGCCCAGTCGTCGAAGGCATCAGTTTCCCCCGCACAGATCCAGCATTCTTCGGGTTCCTCGAAGGGTTCATCGGCATCGAGTGCAGTGGCGACCCGGAGGCCGCGGCCCCGGGCCTCATTCGTGAGGCCGTGGCTCAGGTCGGCGAAGGGCCGGCCCAGACAGGCATCACAGAGCGGTCCGGTTTCGAGAACCGCGTTTGCGTTGCGGAGCAGCGTCATAGCGATGTGTACCAAGCCGAGCGGTTCGTATGCTTCGGTCCGGGATTCACCTCGCTTCGCCCAGGAATCTGTGTGACGGCCACTCATGACAGAATAGGTACTTCTTTGTTTCAGCCGGTCGCTTTCACCTGTATGGTCCTCCACGCAGTCGACAATCTTTCTGACGCGTACCGGGCGACCCGGTCGTTTCTGTTCCCCCTCGAGTGGGGTCGCTGGCTCCGGCTGGCGCTGCTCTCCCTGTTCGTCGCGGGGAGCAGTGGCGGCGGGGCCCCAACGAGTGGCTTTCAGGGCCCGTTGGGCACGAGCCCCGATTTAACACCCGGTGCCGGGACGGACTTCGGCGCTTTCATCGACCAACTGGGTGCGACTTTGGCCGCGAATATCTGGCTCATCGTAAGTTTCGTGGCCATCGGATTTCTCATCGCCCTCATTCTCCAGTGGCTCGCAGCGGCGTTCGAGTTCACCTTCCTTGAATCCCTTCGCACCGACGAAGTCCACGTCCGGCAGTACACGAGCACCCACACCGGTCCAGGCACGCGCCTTTTCGCCTTCCGGGTGCTCTTTGGATTGGCGATGCTGTTCGTGTTCGGTGGTCTGCTCCTGCTCGTCCTCTACCCGGTTCTCGTGGGCGTCTCCCCGGCTGCCCCCCTTCTCTTGCTCCTGTTTCTCGTCCCTCTCTTTTTTGTTCTGGGGATCGTCACTTCGGTGGTCTACGTCTTCACGACGGCCTTCGTGGCCCCGATCATGCTCATCGAGGACCGGGGGGTCCTCTCGGCCTGGCGGCGGTTCTGGGGCGTGTTCAAATCGGCCTGGCAGGACTTCCTCGTGTTCGTGCTCGTCGGGATCTTTCTCATGATCGCCATCGGAATCGTCGTGGGCATCGTGATGGCGGTGATCGGGATCGGGGTCGCGCTGCCGGTCATCGTGGCACTCCTCGCCGGCGGACCGGTCTGGGCCGTGCTCCTTGGCATTCCGGCCGCCATTCTCGCGGTGGTCGCCTGGGCGATGATTCAGGTCCCTGTACAAACCTACCTCAGACACTGGAGTCTGCTGGTGCTCGGTGACGTCGAGCCCGAACTCGACCTCATTCCCGAGCGGCGAGCCGCGATTCGAGGCGAAACGACTTCCTGAGTGGGAAGCGTGGGTCCGCTATGCGCCGATTCATCGTCCTCGGACACACCGCCCCGACCGACCCGGATTTCAGCCTGGACGACCTGGCGGGTGGGGCGGGTCGGCTCGACGTCCTCGCCCGATGCGTTAACTCGGCGTTTTTCCTCTCCCACGGGCTCAGAGAGACCGTGCGGGTGTATCTGGTTCTCTCGGATACGGTCACGATCCGCCTCGAAGGGGTCGAGTTGCGCTACATGAACCCCGACGAACGGAACATTGCGGCGCTTCTCCGCCAGGCTCTGGAGGCCCGCGAGGGAGCGATCGGGCACAGCGAGGTCGAGTCCACGCCGGGGATCTACGTCTCGAATCGGGGCTTCGAGGACGTGCTCAAAGCCGCTGCCCGCGAGGGGGCAATTATCCAGCTCCACGAAAACGGCGACCCACTTGCCGAGGTCGAACCGCCGGAGAACCCGGCCTTCGTGCTCTCGGACCACGAGGATTTCACCCCCGAAGAGGATGCCCTCCTCGCAGAGTTCGTATCCCGGCGGGTGAGCGTCGGTCCGAAGGCCCTCCACGCCGATCACGTGATCTCGATCGTCCACAACTACCTGGATACCGGGGGCTATTCGGGCTCATCGCCCACCGTTTCGAAACGTTAAACCCGCGCCATCACATCCATTCGCCTGCGGGCCGGTGGGGTAGCTTGGTATCCTTCGGCCTTCGGGTGGCCGTAACCGCG
>CAZJZA010000243.1:0-2701 GCA_964550355.1 uncultured Halobacteriales archaeon | reverse complement strand
CACCAGCGTCCCGCTGGGGACTGTCCCGGGGAGGGTCTTTGGGACGACGACCAGCAGGCCGATCCCGGAGAGGAAGAAGGCGGGCCCGACGATCCCGATGGCCCAGCGCCAGCCGAACTGCTCGGTGACGAGGGTCGCCACGAGGGGGAGCGTCGCGGCACCGATGCTCCCCGCCCCGAGCACGAACCCGAAGGCCAGGCCCTCGAACTGCTCGAAGCGCTTCGCCAGGGCCATCCCCCGCGCCGGCCCGTAGAGCCCAGTCGCGATGCCGAAGGCCGCGGCGGCGACGAGGAACCACTCGTAGGTGGGGGCGATCGCGAAGCCGACCATGCTCAGCGAGGCGAGGAGGGTGCTCGTGCCCAGGAGGGCCCGTTCGCCGATCCGGTCGGTGAGCACCCCGGCGGGGAACTGCATGCCGCCGTAGGTAAGCCACATGACGGTGACGATGAGCCCCGCCCCGGCGTTCTGGAGGGTGAATTCGGTCTTGATGACCGGGAGGAGCGCGGGGACGAGAAAGCGGGAGCCGAGGGTGAGAAACCAGCCGAAGCCGATGGCGAAGAGGAACCACCCGCGGTCGCTCGCGACGACGTCAGCGACTGATTCGTCCGGGGTGGGCGTGTCGGGGGAGTTCGAATCGGCTTCGGCCGTCACGGGTGTGTTGGGGTATTCGGTCGGGAGTACAAGAAGGCGTGGGTGGGGGGAGTGAGAGGGGTGTATTTATTAGGGGTTTTAGCAACTATCCCCGGAGGCTTGTGCTAATAGCCGTGTTTATTAACAAGGCTCAACTGGCGGACCTGACAGGATATCAGTTTGGGGCAAAACGCAATATCCCGCTGACGAAGGCAAGTAGATCGTGCTGATGGTGTAGATGCCAGGCACGCCAACCAATTTTTTCGGGAAGGTTTGGCTACTATCAACAGTTCCATCTACAGCGAAAATGTGACGACAAATCACCGTCCCACCGAATTCATTTTGGTTAGAAGGCGACTTTCCAGCATGTCTTTCATAGGCTCTTCGATTTGAGGGCATTTTAACCAAAATTCGTTCCCAGAAATTTGTGCTAAGACGCCCAATGGTGCAATAGCACAAGTGGATGGTCGGGCCAATTGAGTTCCCTCAGACTTCATTTTGGTTAGAGCGGCGTGCTTCGCCGTCCTTTGTATAGCGTTTTCTGTTTGTGTACGATATAACCAAAATTTACCCAAGCGTATTTGTGTTAAAGCGACCAATCACAGAATGGCACAGATGCAAAATCGATCGCTGCCAAAAACCGCACCGGGGGAATACCGTTCGTTCGGTGATGAGGAGTACTATATTCCGGACGAAATTCCGCCAGATGATGGGATAGAGATAACACCGGAGATCCGGGATGTTATCGAAGCCGCAATCTTTCAGTTAGGGCGCCTGGGCGGTATCGGCGAGGAAGCAGACACAAGTCCACTGCTTTACACCACAATGGTCCGTCGTGAGGCAGTGGAATCCGTTCTCATCGAGGGTGCGGACATCGACATTGAGGAGATGTTCAGACCCGATCAAATCGACGGGACGAGGACGACAGAGAAAGATGTGCAAGAGGCGATCAATTATGAGACAGCCATTCGTGATGGGGCAGAAGAAGTAACCCAAACTGGTGAAATTACCATCGATCTCCTTCACCGCCTCCATGAAACGCTATTGGAAGGAGCTCGTGACAAGGCAAAATATGTCGGGGAGTTCCGACGTGGACCGGTACACATTCCACCGCCATCGAGAGCAGAAAACCGGTTTGTTCCCGCGCCAGCGCACGAAATTCCACGGCTGATTGAGAATTTAGAGCGGTATCTCTACAGCGGGGGAGCGTACCACGATCTCGTGGATACGGGAATCGTGCATTACCAGTTCGAGACGATTCACCCCTATGGGGATGGGAACGGGCGTTTGGGACGTGTCCTTATCACGTTACAACTCATCAAGGATGGCTATCTCAATCGACCGCTCCTGTATCCCAGTGCATACTTCAACGAGCACAAAGTCGAATACGTCCGCCGGATGCGGGCGGTAAGCGAGGAAGGAGCGTGGGCACCGTGGCTTGAGTTCTTCATTCGTGGAATCGGCGAACAGGCCGAACACGCCTATGAGCGGACGGGTGAACTCAGGGAGCTTCGCCGGGAGTACGAGCGCGAATATGGCCAGGAAAAGACCGCCACCGACCGATTGGCGATGCGCCTTTTCCAAAAACCATACGTGGATACGAGGACCGTCTCCGAGATGCTCGACGTCTCCGATCAGACAGCACGCAACGCCCTTTCAGCGTTAGAGGAACGTGGTGTTTTAGAGGAAACGACGGGAAAACAGCGCTACCGCGAGTACAAGGCAGTCGATATTTTCGAGATCCTCTCCAATTCTGTGAAATAACTCCCGGACCAAGTCCAGACTTCAAAAATTGCGTGTAATGAGCGAATAAGCCAAGGGCCGGATTGGTACTCCCAGTTCACATGCCATAATTTAAATGGGGTAGCGACACACGTACGAGTATGAGCGATCCCGGCGCTCAAATCGAGACGCTGCGCGACCGCATCGAGGCGTCCGACGAGATCTCCGACGCCGACCGAACGGCTCTGTTCGACTTCAGCGACGAGCTCTACCTGCTCCAGACGAAGTACAGCGACCACCGACACCTGAAGCTGCTCCGCCACTGCACTCGCATGGCCGAACACGTGGG
>CAZJZA010000242.1:0-2703 GCA_964550355.1 uncultured Halobacteriales archaeon | reverse complement strand
TCGGACCCGGAGCCGTCGGACCCGGAACCAGACGATTTTGCCACCGCTTCTGCGTCTGTCGGGTCAGCGTCGGCGGCGCCCGCCGGGACCGATGACTTCGCATCCGACGCTTCCTCTGCTCCTGTACTCGTGGAATACAGGTCCTCACTTGCGCGGTTCGGGTTGCCACCGCCTCGGTCCGACACGTCTTCCGTGGATTGCCCCGCTGGCTCCGTGTTCCCGGGTTCGGGAACGTCCTCCCGACCGGTTTCTGGTCGGTTCTCGGTCTCCGAAGCATCACCACGCTCGCTTCCGCTCTTGGGGAATGAGCCGCCGATGATCTCTGCGTCGTCGTCCGGGAGGTCGTGTTCGTGCGTTTGGGATCTCGATTCTGCCTTCTGGGAGGACGGCTCACTGGCGACGGACGTTTTTTGCTCGGACCCATCTTCGCTCGCTTGTTTCGCCGGGGAGGGGTCGACGTCAACTGTCGGTTCAGAAAGGAGCGGGGCCGGATCCGTTCGGTCTTCCATTCGAATGCCGTACACGGTCGTGAACGTCTCGCCTGCGTCGAGAACTCGTTCGAAGCGGAGTGTGCCATCGCTTCTGGCAGTCCAGTTGTCACTGCCGTAATCCGGGTGAAATCCGATCTGATCGATGTCGAATTGGCTGGGGACCGTCTCGGTAATTTGGAGGGAGACGGATTCTTCCCGGTCCGATTCGATGGAGAACGTCACCGCCGGGACCGGAAATCCCTCCGCATCGAAAGACTTCGAGACCGCAATTCCATCGGTGCGAACAACCTGTTCGTCAGTCACGAGAACCACCTCGGTTTGTCATATGTATAACGGCCTAAATGCCGATCACGCATAAAAAACCGCTTTCACCCGATATCGATCCGGTAGCCGTTTTTGTGGACTGTTACTCGATCTCGATCCGGTCGCCGATTTCCACGATGTCGATATTGTGGGGATACTCCCGAGAGCGCCGGTGTTCGAGTAACGCCGTCGGATCGGCCGTGAGCCCCTTCCACATGTCCCAGTGAGAGGGAAGGAGCCGATCGAGTTGCAGATCGGCGGCCACATCCATGACCTGGGCTTCGTCGTTGTACCACTTCGTGTGCTTGGGTTCCCGGGTCTCCTTGCCCGGGATCATCCCGATACTCCCGAAGGCCAGGATTCCCAGATCGATGGTGTACTCCTGGCCGATCTCGGCCAGTACTCTATCTGGTTTCGTGTCTCCGCCGTGAAAGACGGTGGTGCCATCGTACTCGACGAGGTAGCTGACTGGCTCGACAGCATCTGGGTCGGCGGCGTTCTCGACGTGGACCGTAACTTCCCCGAACTCGCGGGTGTGCCCGGGCGCGACGACGTCGAACTGGTCGTCCGTGACGCCGTAATTCTCCGTCCAGGCTTCCGTTTCGCGGGCCTTCTCGACGCTCGCTGCCGGCCCGACGAAGTCCCCGCCTGTCCCGGTCAGGATCGGGGCCTGACTCGGGCCGTGGACGTGGTCCGTGTGTTCGTGAGTCGCCAGCACCGCGTCTGCCACGTGGACATCGGCTGGTTCGAATGGAACCGGGATCATTCGGATGGTGCGGGGCGGATCGCCCGTTCCCAGGTAGGGATCGATGAAGAGCGTCGTGCCGTCACCAGCCTTGAGCACGAAACCGTTGCACCCGAGATACCACAGGGCGATCCCGTCAGGCTCCGCCGCCGCGACCGCCTTCGGGAGCCAGTCACCCCAGTCGCTATGGACTACCATACCTGTTTTCAGACGGGCCGTTCCAAAGCCACTTCGGGTTGCATCGAGGGATCGCCGACCGGACGGGTTATACCTTCCAAACCGATAGACCGGCGTAATGACCGATTCGGACGGCTGGGAAGGCGATCTCCGGGACACGGGGCTCGCCCTCAAACACGACCGGGAGTGGGATTACGAACTCGAACGGGTCGCAGAAGCGGTGCGGGAACGGGACGCAGAATCAGTCGGCCTTCAGTTCCCCGAGGGAATCAAGCGTCGAGCACCGGGTGTCGTCGACGACCTGGACGAGCTGCTTCCCGAGGAGGTCCGGATCTATATCTCTGGAGAGGCCAATTTCGGGGCCTGCGATCTCGATACGGATCTCATGCGGCGGACTGACGTGTTCGTCCACTTCGGCCACTCGCCGATGGTCGAAAGCGGAGACATTATCTACGTGCCGTTGCGTTCGAACGTCGACGTACAGCCCATTCTCGAACGGGCCGTCGAGCATCTCGAAGTAGGCGAAGTGGGGCTGGTAACGACGGCCCAGCACATGAACAAGTTCGACGAAATGCAGGCATTCCTCGAAGATCGTGGCTTTACGGTCCAGACCCGACGGGGTGACGAGCGGCTGACCCACGAGGGACAGGTTCTGGGGTGCAATTACGCGAGTGCTGAGGTCCCGGCCGACCAGGTTCTTTACGTCGGGGGCGGTGGCTTCCATCCCTCCGGGCTCGCGATGGACAATCCCGATAAGGAGGTGGTCATCGCGGATCCCGTGAACAACGTGGTCAGACCCGCCTCCGCCGAGAAGTTCATCAAACAGCGCTATGCGGCGATCCACTTGGCGATGGACGCCGAGACGTGGGGGGTCATCGCGGGCACGAAGATCGGCCAGCGTCGGCACGGGATCGCAGAGGATCTCGCCGGGGTGCACGACAACGCCTATCTCATTACGCTCGATGAGATCACGCCCGATCACCTTCG
>CAZJZA010000241.1:0-2724 GCA_964550355.1 uncultured Halobacteriales archaeon | reverse complement strand
GGCGGCCCGGTTGGCTCCCAGGGCGGGGGGGGCCTGACCACGTTCACCAGACTGTCGGCCGAGGCGAGTACCGGCGGCGACGTGATCCTCATCCACGAGGCTGGAGATCCGATCGACGTCGGCGAGATAACCGTCGCCGTTACCGTGGATGGGACGCCGCTTGCCGAACAGCCACCCGTCCCATTTTTCTCGACGGCGGGGTTCGTGCCGGGACCCACCGGGCCGTTCAACTCGGCCTCGGATCCCGAGTGGTCCGTCGGTGAGACGACCTCGTTTACGATCGCCAAATCGAACTCGCCGGTTCCGGAGGCCGGTGACGAGTTGACGGTCGAAGTGCTGCAAAACGGCCGGCCGATCGGGCGTGCGAGCACCATGGTTTCCGGAGGTGGTGACTGAGAGACTTCGGGGCCAGGTCAGAGCCAGTTGCGACTGGATAGCGTTGGCTGTGTCAGTCCTGGCTGATAGAGGAGATAGTTCCGGCTGTGTCAGTCTTGGCTGGCGAGAGCGGGTAGTTCCGGCTGTGTCACTCCTCGGGAACGACGCCGACCGAGACGATTGCGAGGTCCGATTTGTACTTCGAGCCGACGACCTCGTGGTGGAACTCCTCGTATCCGGCGGCCCGGAACATCTCGTTTGCTTCCTCCTCGTCGTAAAAGAGCATGATGGCGTCGACGATCTTGCGACCCAGCCACGAATCGGGGTAGTACGGGCCGACCACGACCACGCGTCCGCCCGGTTTGACGACCCGGCGCATTTCGGCGAGACCCTCGGCCGGGTTCGGCCAGTATTCGATCGACCCGGAGGACCACGCGGCGTCGAAGGCGTTCGTCTGGATCGGGAGCCGCTCCGCGTCGCCCATGGTGAACCCCAATAGTTCGGTTTCGTCGAGGCGCTCGCGAGCCTTGGCCATCTGGTGAGGGCTCTGATCGAGGCCCAAAATCTCGTCGGTACGCCCCTTCAGCCCCTCGGTCCCGAAGCCGGTGCCACACCCGACGTCGAGCACCCGGTCACCCGCCTCGATCTCGAGGAGGTCGATCGCGTCCTCGCGCATCGGCTCCGTGAAGACGTAAGCGTTGACCCGGTCGTACACCTTCGAGAGATACTTGTAGAATAGTCGCGCTCGTGACTTGTCCTCCAGGACGCCCATTGCCCGCAGTTGGGTGCTGGCTCCCTTTAGCGCTTCCATTCCGGCCGTCTGAATACCACCTCGGCGGCCGCGGTCGATATCGACCGGCAGTATCCTTTCGCAACGCCCAAATACGCGCTATTGGTACCCCTACGCAGAAACCAGCATGCCGAGACCAGAGGTCCTCGAAGCCATCAAAGAGGCCGAAACGGCGGCCGATTCCAGGGCCGAGGCCGCACGGGAAGACGCCGAAGAGATCATCACCGAGGCCGAGTCGACAGCCGAGGAGATCATCGCCGAGGCCGAATCCGAGGCCCGGGCCCACCGGGAGGAACGACTCGAAACGGCTCGCGAGGAGATCGAAGCAGAACGCGAATCGATTCTCGAAGCCGGGCGGGAAGAACGCGAAGCACTCACCGAAAGAGCGGAGTCGAACATCGAGGAGGCGGTCGAACTCGCAATCGAACGGTTCACGGAGGCGGTGCATGCTCAGACCTGAACGAATGAGCAAAATCTCGGTGACGGGCTCGAATCGGGTCCTCAAGCCGGTCATCGAAGCCATCCACGACCTCGAACTCGTTCACCTCTCCGAGTACGAAGGCCAGATCGAGGGCTTCGAGACGGGAAGCCCGCTTTCCGGGGCCGAACCGGCGGCAGACAAACTCGTGACCGTTCGCTCGCTCCAGTCGATGCTCGACGTCACGGAGACGGCTGTCGAAAAGCGGCGAATTCTCGACCGCGAAACGGTCCCCGACCGACTCGAATCGATTCGGGAGTCGGTGACCGACCTGGACGACCGTCGGTCGGCAATCCGGAGTGAGTTGACACGCGTCGAAGACGACCTCGATGCACTGCGCCCCTTCGTCGATCTGGGAATCGATCTCGACCTGCTCCGGGGGTACGAGAGCCTCTCGGTGATGGTCGGAACGGGGGACACCGATGCCGTCAGAGCGGGGTTCGACGAGGCGGAGGAAATCGAGGCCTGGGACGTGTTCACCGGCGAGGACGTGCTGGCCGCATTCGCCTATCCGGCGGCGGCCTCTCTCGAGGATGCGCTGGTTGGCGTTGAGTTCACCGAGTACGACGTCCCGGAGGGCGAGGGCGAGCCCGGGACCTACACCGAACAGCTTCGAGAGAGACGGGCGGAACTTCAGGCCGAACTCGATTCGATCGAGGAGGAACTGGATGCCGCCCGTGAGGAACACGGCGGGTTTTTACTGGCCGTCGAGGAGGCACTCAGCATCGACGTGCAAAAACGCGAAGCGCCCCTTCGCTTTGCGACGACCGATCACGCGTTCGTGGCCGAGGGGTGGATTCCGGCAGCCGAGTACGAGACCTTCGAAACCACGGTCTCCGAGGCTGCCGATGGCCACGTGGCCGTCGATCAACTGGAGGTCGCCGAACATCGCGAATACGCCCCGCACGGGGGCCACGCGGGTGGGGGCAGTGACAGCACCGATGAGACCGTTAGCGGCGACGGATCCACGGCGGCGTCGTCCGACGCCGAGGACGTGGCCGCAGACGGCGGAAACGTCGAACTCCAATCGGGGGACTCCCCACCGGGCGTCCTCGACAACCCGAAGATAGCGAAACCGGTC
>CAZJZA010000240.1:0-2725 GCA_964550355.1 uncultured Halobacteriales archaeon | reverse complement strand
CGAATTTCAACATCTCCCTCGGCGTCACCGACAGTTTCATGGAGGCCCTGGCAAACGACGAGGCCTACACGCTCACTAATCCCCGGACCGAGGAGCCACATATCGCGAGCGAGGAGACAAAGGAAATGTACGCCCGGTACGGGCTCGGGGAGTACGTCGACGTCGGCGAGGAACTTTCCCTCCCCGCTTCGATCCTCTGGGAACGGATCGTCGAGGGCGCCCACGAGAACGGCGAACCCGGCGTGATCTACCTCGAGCGAGCGAACAAGGAACACTCCTTCGACGTCGAGGCGCATCCGGATCACCGGATGCTCGCCACGAACCCGTGTGTCACCGGTGACACGCTGATCAGCACGGAAGACGGACTCGTACCGGCCGAAGAGCTATACGAACAAGGAGTGGCCCGGAACGTCGTCGTCGACGGTCGGTTGAGCGAAGACACCGTCAAAGAGGCGAGTAGCGTCTTCAAAACGGGCGTCAAGGACGTCTACGAACTCACGACCGAGGAGGGATACGAACTCCGCCTCACCGCCGACCACCGGATGATGACGGAGGAGGGATGGGTCGAAGCACAGGACCTGGAACCCGGAGATACGGTTCACGTGCAGAATCGAAAAGGCGTGTTCGGCAACCACGGATCCGCCGAGGAGGGACGCGTCTTGGGTTGGCTCGTCGGGGACGGACATCTCAAAAACGGCGAAGAACGGGCCGTTCTCAACTTCTACGACGAAGACGCCGGGATCTCCGAGCAGTTTGCCGAGGACGTGAACGAGATCGTCCGTGAACCGCTCGGAAACGCCGATTACGACGTCGGCGTCAGCGAAATCTCCCGATCCGACGACTACCGCGGCGTCCAGGCCGTCGAACAGCGCGTTCGCTCCACCCGGCTGTACGAATACGCCGCAGAAGCTGGCCTGACCGACGAGAAACGACAGGTCCCCGCCGCCATTATGCGCGGGAGCGAAGAGATGGCCCGTGGTTTCCTCCGGGCGCTATTCACGGCCGACGGCGGTGTTCAGGGTAACGTGGAGAAGGGCGTCTCGGTCCGGCTGACGAGCACCGATGTCGAATTACTCAGGGACGTCCAGCGTCTCCTGATCAATTTCGGCGTCTTCAGCAAGATCTACGAGAACCGTCACGAAGCGGGCAGTCAGGAAATGCCGGACGGCAACGGTGGCACGGCGACCTACGAACGCCAGGCCGATCACGATCTGGTCGTCTCGAAGGACGCCCTCCTCACCTTCCACGAGGAAATCGGGTTCCTTCGGGAGGACAAGGAGGAAGTGCTTCGAAACCGACTGGCCGATTACGAACGTGGGCCATACAGCGAGTCTTACGTGGCGACGGTCGAGTCCGTCGAATACGACGGTCACGAACCTGTGTACGACCTGACCGAGCCGGATACTCATTCCTTCCTCGCCAATGGCCTGGTCTGTCACAATTGCGGAGAGCAGCCCTTGGAGGAGTACGAGGCCTGTAACCTTGGACACATCAATCTCTCGACGATCGTCGCCGGGGAGAGCCCGGATTGGCGTGCCTGGTCCGCGGCCAACGAGGACATGTACGACGCCCAGGCAGCAGCCATCGAAGCGTTCCTCGAGGAGGCCATCGACTGGGCCGAGTTCGACCGCCGTATCAGGCTCGGGACCCGGTTCCTCGAGGACGTCGTCACGATGTCCGATTTCCCCGTCGAGAAGATCACCGAGACGGTCCGGGAGATGCGAAAGATCGGGTTGGGGATCATGGGCCTCGCCCAACTCTTCGTCCAACTCGGGATGCGCTATGGCTCGGAACCTGCAAACGAAGTCGCCCGCCAGCTCATGACTCACATCAACCACGAGTCAAAGCGGGCCTCCCACGACCTCGCCACGGAGCGCGGCACTTTTTCCGAATGGGACAACTCCAAATATGCGGATCCGACCCGGTATGCCGAGTGGTTCGAGCACCACACGGGCGAGGACCCCACGAAGTGGGAAGACGGGTACCCGATCCGGAATCACAACACGACGACGATCGCCCCGACCGGGACGACTTCCATGGTGGGCAACACGACCGGCGGCTGTGAGCCCATTTTCAACGTGGCCTACTACAAGAACGTCTCCGATGACGTCCAGGGCGAGGAGATGCTCGTCGAGTTTGACGATTACTTCCTCCGAACCTTGGTGGCGAACGACATCGACGTCGAGGAAGTGAAATCCGAGGCGACCGAGCAGATGGCCGCAAACGAGTTCGACGGCGTCGAAGGCCTTTCGACGGTTCCGGACGCGATCGCCGAGCTGTTCGTCACGACGAGCGATCTCACGGGCAAGGAACACGCCTCCATCCAGACCGCCCTCCAGGAAGGCGTGGACTCCTCGATCTCCAAGACGGTGAACTTCCCGCGGGAGGCGACCGTCGAGGAGATGGACGATGTCTTCCGATACATCTACGACCACGGCGGCAAGGGCGTGACCGTCTATCGGGACGGCACCCGTTCGAAACAGGTGCTCACGACCCGCGCCCAGAACGTGGAGTTCTCCGGGATGGACGCCGAGGAGGCAGCGGAGATGATCGTCGAGCAGATCGAGACCGTCTTCGGCGGATTCGAGGCGTTCATCGACCACGAGGAGGTGCGTTCGCTTCTCGGGAGCGACATCGCCGCCCTCGGAACGCCTGACTACGCCGAAAAACGCTCCCGACCCGACGCACTTCAGGGTGTGAGCCAGCGCATCGATACGGGATACGG
>CAZJZA010000239.1:0-2730 GCA_964550355.1 uncultured Halobacteriales archaeon | reverse complement strand
AGGGGCTCTCGATCGACCGGTTCGAACAGGTGCTTGCCGGCCAGACCGACGACGCGGATCGGGCCGCCCGGAACGTGATCGTCACCGAGGCTCTGGACTTCGACGGGCAGGCCGAGGCGGTGCGTGACGCCGCCGAATTCGGCGACCAGCTGGATTTGATCGTCCTCGACAGCGCGACTGGCTTTTACCGTTTGCGGCGCACGGCTGACGAGGAGAAAGGTGATGCGTTGCGGTCCGTGGCCGACCAGGTGACCCACCTTCTCGCTTTGGCCCGGAAACACGACCTAAGCGTCGTCCTCACGAACCAGGTCTTCGCCGACCCGGAGAGCGAAAGCGGGCGCCCGCGACCACTCGGCGGACACACTCTCTCACACTGGACCGGGACGATCGTCCGCCTGGATCGGTACAAGGGCGGTAACAGGCGGGCGATTCTGGAGAAACATCGGGCGAAAGCGGAAGGCGAAAGTGTCGATTTCCGTATCACCGAACACGGGGTTGAGTCGGGCACAAGCCGATAGATCGGCGTCGCTCAAAATCGGTCGCGGGAAAATCCGCTTCAACGAAAACAGCCGGACTACAGTTCGTTCAGTTTGCGGAGGAGCTGGCCTTCGTATTTCTCGTCGGCCCGGATGTCCTTCAGTTCGAGGACGTTCCGTTCGAGTTTGTCAAGCGCGACGTAGAACCCGTTGTCCGCTCCGTAGCCTTCGCCTGTTCCGGCGACCTGACCGCGATTGGTTCGCAGCCGGATCTGGGCCTGCACGAGCGGCGTACCACGGAGTTTCTCTTTGTGCTGGTGAAAGCGGACGTGGGCGTGCTGGACCTGCATGTCGCTGTACTTGTCGCTGATGGCCGTAATCTGCTCGCGGATCTCCGCGCGGGAGATGGTTTCGAGCAGGTCGATGTTCGTGATCTGGACGTCCATCTGGGTCTGCTCGGTGTAGGTGAGCGCGCGCAGCACGTCCGTCTTGGTCAGGACGCCCTCGACCCGACGCTCGTCCTCGGGGTTGGTAACGACGAGACCGCCGAAGTCACCGTCGAGCATCCGCCGGACCGCGTCCTCGACGGAGACGGAGGGCGTCACCGTCTCGACCGGGCTCGACATCATGTCGTAAACCGGCAAATCGAGGACCCGCTCGACTTCGCCGCGCCGGTCACCGGTCGTCGCCTTGGACATGTCCCGCACGACGACGTTGACGACGTCGTGGACGGTCACAACTCCCGTAAGCGAGCCGTCGTTCAGGACCGGGAGTCGGGAAACGCCGTTCTCCCGAAGCATGTTGATGACGCGACCGACCGTGTGGTCCTGTGAAACCGTGACGGGATCGGTCGTGTAAATATCGGCCACGTCGAGCGCGTCGAGATTGTCGAGGACGGCCTCGAGGATCAGATCCTCCGTGACGATCCCCCAGAGGGAGTCGTCCTCGAAGACCGGGGCGACTTTCGTATTGCCCTCCACGAGCATGCGGGCGGTGTCACGGATGTCCTCGGTGCGAGAGACTTTTGGGGCGTGGTTCGCCAGCGCGTCGGCTTTCGCGTCGTCCTCGACGTGGGACTGGAGGAGATGTCGTTCCGTGATGACCCCTCGATATTCGCCATCCTCGGTGACGATGATTCCCTTGGGATGTTCCTTCTCGAAGAGAGAGCGGACCTTTCCGAGCCGTCGGTCGACGGGGACTTCGATGTAGTCCGTCGTCGCAATATCGGCGATATCCATTGTGCGTACGGAGCGGTTCGACGGGGAAAGGTTTTAAGATTCCACGTAGATTTGGCGGGCCACATTCGTGTGATTGCCAAACCGCACGTTCGTGAGGTCACCAACCGACATTCGTTGGTTCGCCTGGCCCCATTCCCGGGACCACCTGACCCCATTCCCGGGACCACCTAACTCCATTCGTGAGGTCGCCAGCCCACGTTCGTCAAAGTCCGACCATAACCCTATTCCACCCGGCTCGCGCACACCGAACTATGATCGCCATCGTCGGTGGCGGGATCGCCGGACTCGCCGCCGGGTATCGACTCACGCGTGCGGGCCGCGACGTACGGATCTACGAGGCGGCCGACCAGGTCGGCGGGCTGGCTGGGACCTACGAGACCGCCGGTGACCCGGTAGAACGGTACTACCACCACCTCTCGAAGACCGAGGAGACCATCGTCGAACTAATCGAGGAACTGAGTCTCGGTGCGGACCTGGAGTGGCCGATCGGAAAGAATGCCTACTACATGGACGGGACGGTGTATCCACTCGACACCCCCTGGGAAATCGCCGCCTATCCGTATTTGAGTCTCTACGACACGTTCCGGCTGGGGATGCTCGTTCTGGGTGTCGACGTGCGAGGGGGGATCCCGGATTTCGACGCCTACGAGGAACTCGAAGCCTACGAAGACGTGTCACTCGAAGCGTTCGTCCGGGAGCACACCACCGACGGCGTCTACGAGAACTTCTTTCTGCCGCTCCTCGAGGCGAAATTCGGCTCCCGGAAAGAGGACGTGAGTGCCGCCTGGCTTTTGGGGCGGGTCCGGTTCCGGGGCGAGCGTGACTTGCTCCGGGGAGAGCCGCTGGGCTATCTACAAGGTGGGTTCGGGAGGCTCGTCGAGGCGCTCGTCGACGCCATTGGGGAAGAGCGAATCGTCACCGGAACCCGTGTTACCGACCTTGGAGTGGGCGAGGACGGCGTAGAGACGCCCATTCTCGAGGGCGAAGAAACCGGGACTCGGGCCGTCGATGATGTT
>CAZJZA010000238.1:0-2740 GCA_964550355.1 uncultured Halobacteriales archaeon | reverse complement strand
GGCCAGCTCCTCCGGGTCTTTTAGGCCGAGCACTTCTGCGAGAACGTCGAATGGGCGGAGGGTCGCACTCATGAGGACCGTCGAGTGGACTTCCTCGAAGAGGTTCTCTGTGACCTCGCGGGGAATGCAGTTGAAAAGCTCCGCCCGACCGTACACATCCCCGGTCGACTCGTCCCGGCGGACACCCAGGGTTGGATACCGGCCGGTCTCTTCTCCCTCTTCGAGATACCGCTTCACGAAGTCCGCGGCGATGAGGGTCTGGGATTCGCGTCGGGTGTCCGCGTCCCCTTCGCGATAGGCCGTCTCGTACTCCTCGTCCAGGACGACGCCCAACTTGATCGCCGCTTCGAGATCCGAATCGATTCCTGGGCCGGTGTACCGGTCCAGAAAGCCCCGGGTGAGGTCGTCACGCCCGGTCTCGTTCGTCACGGGTACGTCCTCCCAATTCGTGCCGACCTTCTCGCGGTCGCCGAAATCAAAACCCGCCTCGTAGGCCTCGATAAGGGCCTCTCGGAACGGATCGAAGATCCGGATCGCCCCCTCGGCCCGGGAGTCCTCGACGTCTGCGGCTTCGTTTCCGGCCTCCTCGAGGGTGTTTTCGGTGAGCGTTCGGGTGGCGTGGTCCCGGGCGGCGTCCTCGACGTTGTGTGCTTCATCGAAGACCGCGATGACGTCTTCGGGGTCGCGATCGAGCCAACGGAAGAACTGGGTTCGGATGGTCGGATCGAGGAGATGGTGGTAATTGGCGACGACCAATTCGACACCGTTTAGCCCCTCTTTCAACCGTTCGTACCCACAGGAGCCGCGCTGCTCGGCGTAGCTGTACACCTCCTCGGGGGTGCGGACTCCGTCGAAGAGCCAGGAAACGAAGTCCTCACCGGGCCGGGTCAGGTTCTCTCGGTAGTGTTCGCAGGTGTGTGAGCCCTCCAGATCCGCTTTTTGTTCCTCGACGGTCTCGATCTCCTCGATGATCGACTGGCGCTTCTCGGCCGCCGACTCGGAGCCGGCCTGGGCCTCCTCGAGCAGCCGGCGCTCTTTGTCCCGCAACTCATCGAGTTCCGTCTCGAGTTCGACGACCTCTCGGGTCGTATCCCGGAGCACCTGGCACTCCTCGTAGCCAACGTCGATATGACACATCGAGGATTTGCCCTTGAACACCGCACTCCGGATGGGGGTCTCGGCGTGGATTTCGCGGGCTTCGGCGACGAACTGGCGCATCTGCTGGTGGACGTTCGTCGTGATGACGACGGTCTTGTCGTGTTCACGCGCGTAGGCCAGCGACGGCGCGAGGGCGGCGAGGGTCTTCCCGGTTCCAGGCGCCCCCTCGAAGGCCACGTCCCGACCGACCTCGAGGGCGTCTGCGATGGCGTCCATCGCTTCGGCCTGATGCTCGTATGGGGCGGGCTTCGGGAAGAACTGTTCGTACTCGGCTGCCACGTGTGCAGGTCACTGGCCACTCGGGCATAAACCCACGCCTGCACGGCGATGCCGCCGGTCCCCTCAGCGCGTGTGTTCACCGCTGGAGCAAAACCCTGAGGTGGGTGTAAGCCGAGCATCGACCATGATCGTGGTCGTCTCGGACACCCATCGAACCGAGCGTCCCGGTCTCGAGGGCCAGCTTCGCGAGGCTGTTACCCGGGCTGATCTGGTGATTCATGCAGGGGATTTCACTACCGAGGCTGTGCTCGACGGATTTCACTCGATGGCCGACACGCTGTTTGCAGTCGCCGGCAATCGGGACACGCCGGCAGTCTCGGATCGGCTCTCACAGACCAGAACACTCGAGATCGGGGGCCTCACAGTCGCGGTCACGCACACGCAGTCAAGCGGGCAGACCGGCCTCTCGTATTTCGGGGCCGAGCGGGGTGCTGACCTCGTCATCTCCGGACACACCCACGTGCCCCATTTCGTGACGGGCGAGGGCCCCACCCTCCTCAACCCGGGCAGCCACACGGATCCTCGCAGTGGCGAGCCGACCTACGCCGAACTCGAACCCGGGGATGGGGTGCTACGGGGCGGGATTCACACTGTATCGGGCGAGGAGAAACAGGGGTTTCGGGTGGAGGGCCGAAACTGATCGGGAACCGACACAGCGGGGGGCGGAGCCGAACCAGGCCGCTGAGTGGCGGATTCGACCCCGACTGGTCGGACGACCGGGGATAAAATGGATGTAGCGAAGCGTCAAACGGGCATTTGAACGCCCCCGACGAAACGGCTTTGACCCTGCCAACCCACCTCCTTCTATGGTCGACACAGGCCCGGTCTTTTACTTCATCCTGGGGGCGCTGTTGCTCTTTTTCTTCTTCATCTATCTCATGATCAGGCGAACCGTCCTGGGATTCCAGGAAGGCATGAAGCGAAGCCGCGACCGGGATTAGGAAAGCGCCTCACCCACGGCTTCGATCGCCGTCTCGATGTCGCTCGCGGAGACGTCCCGGTGGGTGACAAATCGTGCGGTCTCGGGACCGAATTTCGAGGCCTGAACTCCCTCCCCGGCGATCAATCCGAGGAAGGTGGCAGCAGAGAGACCGAGGCCGGACGTGTCCGCGAGCACGATGTTCGTCTCGGGCTTGGTGATTTCCAGCCCGCCGATCCCGGCAAGGCCTTCGGCGAGGCGCGCGGCGTTTTCATGATCGAATTCGAGGTGCGAGCGGTTTTCCAAAGCGAGAAGCCCCGGGGCGGCAACGATGCCGGCCTGGCGCATGCCTCCACCGAGCAGTTTTCTGATCCCGAGTGCCTC
>CAZJZA010000237.1:0-2754 GCA_964550355.1 uncultured Halobacteriales archaeon | reverse complement strand
GCCAGTTTTTTGTTTCGCTCGCCGATCTGCTTCCGGAGATTCGTTGCCCGCTCTCGGGCTGTCTCGGCCGCTGACTCGGCTTCGGTTGCCGCTTTACCCAGTCGCTCCGCTTCCCTGTGGAGTCCGTCGATCCGGTCTGACCGGACATCGAGGGCAGCGCGTTTCTCGGCCACGCGCTCGCCCCTGTTTTTGACTTCGCTGCGGAGCGTGTCGACGGCACGCTCGTGCTCGCGAAGGTTTTCCCCTCGCTCGATCTCGGATTCGATCGATTCGCGGCGGTCAGTCACCGCCTCCAGTTCCGACTGGAGTTCGTCCCGACGCTCGCGATCGGCATCCAACGATTCCACGTGGGGTGACCCTTCGACTGTCTGCCCGCATTCGGGACATTTGCCAGCGGCTAAAAGTGCCTCACCTTCCTCGATTTTGTTCTCCACGGTAGCGATTTTTTCGCGGATCTCTGTCTCCTCTTCGCGCACGGTCTCCAGTTCTTTAGTCTGTTCTTCGATGTACTCGGCCGCTTCGCCAAACTCAATCGGGACGTCCTCGAAGGCTTCCCGGTGGTTCGCGATCGCTTCGCCGGCCCTCTTGATCGCTTCTCTCTCCGAATCGATGGTCGCCCCCAGATCGTCAATTTCACTCGCCAGTTCGTCCGCACGGTCTTCCCGTTCGCCAGCACGTTCGGTCAACTCAGCAGCTCGTTCCGAGGCCGTTTCGGCCTCGTGTTCGGCAGACTGGACGTCCTCCCGGAGGTCCATGATCTCCTCGGTGAGGTTCTCCTTGCGCTCGCGCTCGGCCTCGATCGCGGCCTCGATCGCGTCGATTTCGGCGGTTTCCAGCCCGAGATCCTGTGCCCGCTCTCCGACATCCGCCTCCTGGTCCTCGATTACCTCCCGAAGGTCAGAAATCGCCGAGGCCAATTTCTCGCGGCGACTTTCGGATTCGGCAATCCGTTCGCGAAGCTCCTCGATTCGCTCTGAGACCGTAACGAGTTCTTCCTGGCGTTCCTCGTAGGTTTCGAGGGTCGATTCGGCCTCGGAGAGCGTTTCTCGTGCCTCAGCCCGTCCCGTTTCCAGCTCTTCAATCGATGTCTCCAATTCGGCGATCTTCGATTCGAGGGCGGATTTCTTTTTGTGGAGTGCCGGTTCCTCTTTTCCCTCGATCTGCTCATCGAGTGATTCGAGTCGCCCTTCGCGTCGCTCCTTGAGCGTCTCGACGCCGAGTCGGGCTTCAGTGGCACGTTCGCGGTAGGTTTCCAGCCGGCCGAGTTGCAAGAGTCGGTCGATCATTCGCTTCCGGTCGGCGGGGCTGGCCTCGATGAGTTTGTTAATCTCGCCCTGTCGGACGAAGGCGGAATTCACGAACGCCTCGGCGTCCATTCGCAACATCGAGCGAATCTCGGCTTCGACGTCTCCCACTCCGGTCAGCGTTTCTTCCGGGCCGGAGAGCGTGCAATCCGCCGTGGCCGCCCGTTCGCCCGTGGCACGAATTCGACGATAGAGGTGGTATTCGGTCCCCTCGTGAGTGAACCAGAGGTCCACTTCGGATTCCTCGGCCCCGATAGTCACGATTTCATCGAGTGTTCGGTCGATGGCCGTTGCCCCATAGAGCGCGAAAAAACAGGCCTCCAAAAGCGATGATTTCCCGCTCCCGTTTACCCCATGCACCACTGTCACGCCAGGGGTTAGATCCACGTCCGCATCGGCGAAGCACTTGAAATTTCGGAGTGTCAGACGCGTGAATCTCATAGGAAATCCTCCATGGTTGTTTCCTGGGCCTGGTCCGCGGCTTTTGCTGTTTCCGTTTTTTCTGCGGTGTCCGCATCCGATTCAGTCTCGTCGGCTTTCTCGCCATCTGCTGGTGTTGATGACGGAGATTCCGTATCGTCTTTGGGTGCCGGTTCGAACGCCCCTGGCTCCTCGAGGCGATCGGAGACCGCCTCGGCGGCCCGGTTCCGGGCGTTGCTTTGGGCCACCTCGTCCCCGCGGATCAGGGCCTCTTTGGGTCTGGCGACGTCGCTCAGGCCGAGATCCCGTACGCTTTGGGTCACGGCCTCGTCGGGATCGGCAAAAGAAACGGTAGAATCCCGTTCGGTGTCGAGATCCCGACGGTCGTTCACCCGGGCCACCAGCGCCCCTTCTTCTACACCGACTGCTTCGAGATCGGCTGGCGGAATCGAGTCCCCGTCGCCTTCGATCGTGACGATAACCACGGCGTCTTCGACGTCTGCCTCGCGGATCCGTTCGCGAACGATCGAGTCACCCTCCGATGGAGCGAGATCGATGTCGATAAAGACGAACTCGCGGGTC
Organism: uncultured Halobacteriales archaeon; assembly: GCA_964550355.1. Lineage (GTDB taxonomy): Archaea > Halobacteriota > Halobacteria > Halobacteriales > Halobacteriaceae > Halodesulfurarchaeum. The sequence continues at coordinate 448 of CAZJZA010000237.1, read as the reverse complement.
TCGATGTCCCGGCGCGTTATCGAGATGTCCTCCTCGAAGGTGACGATGTTGTATCCCCGCGGTTCGCGCTGCGATGCGCTCGTGCGCTCGGTCGACCCACAGTAGGTCGCCCACACCCCATCGATTCGTTGCTGTGCCGGGGTGTGATCGTCCCCGAGCAGGACGGCATCCAGATCCACGGTGGCCCGGGAGATGACCTCCTCGAGGTCCCAGTCGCCGTGAGGAAAAGGAGTAAACAGACCGTGAGCGAGCAGTGCCGCGTATTCGGTCGGTTGGGGCTCGAAATCGTATGTCAAGGTATGCCGTTTGGCACGCGGGACGTGATCTAACCCGTAGAATGTGGTATTCCCCACGACAGTCCCCTCATTGCCGAGGTGCGTGGCTAAGCCCAGTTGCTCGAAGAGATCGATCCATTGGCCGATGCGGGCGTCCTCGTGGTTCCCGACCA
>CAZJZA010000236.1:0-2775 GCA_964550355.1 uncultured Halobacteriales archaeon | reverse complement strand
GGAAGGGCTCCTCGGCGGGACGGAGGACGAGGTAGCCGTGGCGGTCGATTAGCCGGGCCAGTTGGTCGTCGGTTTGGAGGTGTCGATGGGCGTCGGTTGGATCGGCGCATGTGTCGACTGGCATTCGCGTGGGCGTGTTTGGATCTCGTGCTATTCCAGCGTTTGGGTCGGTCGACACCGGCCCGAAGCATCGGTAGCCGCTCAAGGAACACTGTGCCCGCCCGTTCGGCCGCGAAATCCAGGTCCGTAACGGATATACCACCGTGGAGCCAATCGAAGATGAGTCCTGGTAGGGTAGTGGACCATCCTCCTGGCTTGCGGAGCCAGGGACCGGAGTTCAAATCTCCGTCAGGACGCTCACTTCGTTCGCGCCCTGACGTGCCCCCAGTCGCTTCGCTCCTGGGGACTCCGTCAGGACGTTTTGCGAAAATCCCAAGAAACCGACTCTGGCTTGCTGTACCGGTCCAGATGCTGGGTATTTTGGACATGCAGTTAGCCGGTTCCACCGATTTTCGCCTCCTCCAACCTCCTGCCTGGTATGGGAAACCCCGCTGTCACCGCCTATTTACCACCGGCCCGCTTGCTCCCTGTATGCGAAATGTTGACGTGATCGTCATTGGGGGTGGAACGGGAAACTCCGTGGCGGAAGCCGCGGCGGAGGCCGGGTTGGAGACGGTCCTCGTGGAGAAGGGGCCGCTCGGCGGCACCTGTCTCAATCGCGGCTGTAACCCCTCAAAAATGCTCATCCACCGGGCGACGATCATGGACACCATCGCCTCGGCCGACCGGTTCGGTATCGACGCCACGGTACAAGACATCGACTTCCAGGGCATCGTTTCGGACGTCGAATCGACGCTCTCCGGAATCGCCGCGGGCATGGAACTGGGCTTTCGGGAGCAGGAAAATCTCACCCTAATCAAAGACCACGCGCGCTTCGTCGACGACCGGACGATCGAGGTCGATGGGGAAACTTACCGCGGAGACCGGATCCTCCTCGCCGTCGGCAGTCGGCCCGTGGTCCCGCCGATCGATGGACTCGAGGGCGTGCCATTTCTCACGAGCGCCGAAGCCCTCTATCTCGACGAACAGCCCGACAGCCTCGTCATCGTCGGCGGCGGGTACATCGGTGCCGAATTGGGGTACTTCTTCGAGCTGCTCGGGACCGAGGTCTCGATCGTCCACTCCGGGGATGTCCTCTTGAACCGGGAAGACTGGGAGGTAGCGGCGGAATTTACCGACATCGCCGCGGAGCGACACACCGTCCTGACCGGGCATCGGGCAACCGGTGTCGAAATGGAGGGGGAGACGATTGCTGTCCGGGCTGAGAATGGTGATGGCAACCGAGCGACGGTCACGGGCGAGAAACTCCTGCTCGCGGTCGGCCGACGGCCGAACACCGACCAGCTGGGGCTCGAACACACGGCAATCGAAACCGACGAACGGGGGTTTCTCGAAACGAACGAGTACCTCGAAACCACGGCGGAGCAGGTCTGGGCCCAGGGCGACGTGGCGGGGCACTTCCAGTTCAAACACGCCGGGGACTTCGAGACGCGTCATGCGATCGACGCGGTCGTGTATGGCGAGCGCGAGGCCGTCGACTATACCGCAATGCCCCACGCTGTCTTCGCCGAGCCGCAGATCGGTGCCGTCGGTGAAACACAGCAATCCCTTGAAGATGTGGGGGCAGCATTTGTCGTCGGTCGCGCCCGATTGGAGGACACGGCGATGGGTCGGGCAAAGGGACTGAAGGGGATTGCGAAGGTTCTTGCAGCCCCGGATGGCGAGATCCTCGGCTTCCACGTGCTTGGGCACGAGGCCTCAACGCTGGTTCACGAGGCGGTGATTGCGATGCGGAGCGGGAGTGGGACCGTCTGGGACGTCGCGGAGGCGATCCACGCCCACCCGACGCTCTCGAAAGTCGTCGAAGCGGCCTTTCGGAACGCCGCAGCGGAACTCGATGCCGAACGGAACTGACCGAGTTATTCTCACTCGAAATGGACCGGTGTCGACTGGATCGGTGTCGATTGGACCGGACTCGACTGGATCGGTGTCGATTGGACCGGACTCGACTGGATCGGGACTCGAGTAACGACAGCGGCGTCTCACAATAGCACGACGGTGCCGATTACCACACCGACCGCGACGATGTACATCCCAAAATCGGCCGGTCCGTGGTCGACTGTTGTGATCGAAGTTCGCGGGCCAGGTTCGTCAAATCCCCGAGCGGTGAGCGCCGTCGAGAGTTCGTACCCATACCGAATGGTGGCTACGAGGAAGGGGACGAGCATCGGCAAGCGTGCTCTGACCCGGGAAATGGGACCGCCCGAGAGGTCAAGCCCGCGGCTCCGCTGGGATTCCTCGATCGTCCGAAAGCGGACCCGAAGGTCGGGAACGAGCCCGATCGTGAGCGAAAGCAGGAAGGCAAACGACCACGGCACCCCGATTTCGGAGAGCGCCGCCTCGAAGCGCTCGGTTTCGGTCGCTAACGAGAACCAGGCTGCGGCACCGGCGACGAGAACGAGGCGGACCGCGATGAGCACCGCCGTTTGCAACCCGCCGGGTGTGAGGGCGAGTTCGAACGGGCCGACAGGAACCGAGACCCAGGCCGGTCCGGAGGCATAAAAGATCGTGTTGACCCCGATCAGGAGATCGACGAGGACGCCGAGGGGGGCGAGTGCCCCGAGCCATTTCTTGGGCCTCACTTCCGCGAGCAGCACGACGACCACCGCCAGAAGGCCGAGCAGGAACACCTGTCTTCGGATGCACCCGGTCAGG
>CAZJZA010000235.1:0-2796 GCA_964550355.1 uncultured Halobacteriales archaeon | reverse complement strand
CGGCCCTCTCCCATTTCCGCCGGACCAAGGATGCCGCCGTCGTCACAGGCGGTGATCGAGCGGACAACCAGCGGGCTGCCCTTGAAGCCCCGGGCGTCAACACACTAATCTTGACCGGCGGTTTTGAGCCACCAGGAGCGGTACTCGGAACGGCCAACGATCGAGACGTCCCAGTTCTCTCCGTTCAGACTGACACGCTCGCGACCGTGGAACGCGCCGAAGAACTCATTCGTGGTGGCCGAGTTCGGGATGTCAGGACCGTCGAAACAATGGTCCAGTTGCTCCACGATCACGTCGATATCACCCCGCTTCTCGACTAAATTTCTGAGTCCGTCGGTTAAACAGTTAAGGGGGTCCGGTTTCTCCGTTTGACTATGGACGTGGAACCGCAGGAAATTACGAGTATCGTGGGAAGAGAGGTGTACTCGAATAACGGCGTCTTCGTCGGCGAAGTCGAAGATCTCCGATTGGATCTCGACACTGAGGTCGTCAACGGATTGGCCGTTTCGACGCTCAATCCAACACTATTCGCGAACGCCGAGACCGGTTCGAAAGGAGTGATTGTGCCGTATCGATGGGTCCGCTCGGTGGGCGATGTCATTCTGATTAGCGACGTCATCGAGCGGCTCAGAGACGAGGAGGAAGAAGACGAAGCGGTGGCCTGAGTTAGCCACCGTTCGAACTGTTCTCCTGTTCGACGCCCATTGCGTCAAACAGCGTCCGTGTTACCGCTTCACCGGTGAGCGCGAGCAACGTCTCCCGGTTTTCCTCGGTGGTCTCGATGCCGTTGAAAATGCCCAGAGACACTTCCGCACTCGCCTGTGTGGAGTGACCGGCTGCTTCGCCAATTTCGTCAAAGGCATCCTGAAGGACTGAACCGATGTTGAGTCGGATATCCTTCGAGCGAGCAGCCAGATAGATCGTATCTTCGATGATGCCAAAGACGGCCGTCGTTGTTACGCCTTCGAGATTGAGGAGTTGTTGGGCCGCCTGCGCCAGTGCATCCCGGGAGTTAATGAAGCCAGCATTGGATACGAGATGGCTTCCCTGGACCTCACGATTTGCAATGGCCTCAGCAAGGACATCGAGTGTCTCCGGGCTCATGTTCGGAGATTCGACCTGTTCGAGCGTGTCGTGGTTTGCAAACGGATAGAGGTAGGCTGCTGCTGTGAGATCTGCCGGTGTCGTATCCCGCCGGAAGTCATAGGTTTCCGCGCGGATCCCATACAAAAGCGCAGTCGCAATCGTCTCGCTAACGGTCATATCGAATTCCTGCAGGTATTTCGTCAGAATCGTCGAAGTGGCGCTCACGTTCGGACGCACGTCCGTGAAGGTGGCATCGATCTCGCCCTCGGACTCGAAATGGTCGATATAGATGTCAATTGTGGCGTCGATGGAGACTGTCCCCGCTTTTGCCTGATCGACCATCGCGAAGGTGTCGTACTCCTCTATATCGACAGAATCGTGATGAGTGAGTTCGATGTCGAGCAGATTGACGAACGCCCGATTCTCCTGGTGACCGATATCCCCGAAGTAAAGAATGTCGGCTTCGACATCCAGGTGCTCGGCAATTGCCTCGAGGGCTGCTGCACTGGCAATCGAGTCCGGATCTGGATTGTCGTGAGTGAGAATTGCCACCTTTCGCTGGGCACCGGTAAGCACCTCCGCGAGATTTCTGGCCTTGTATTCGAGTTCGCCGGATTCGAGGGCCCGAAGGGCAGCATCAGAAATGACCGAAGAGGGGTTGATGACCACGTCCGCGCCGAGCGATGAGAGTTCGTCACTCGTAACCGGATCGCTCGCGCGCGCAACGAGGAATTGATCTTCGTCCTGCTTTCGAATATGCGTGACTGCAGATTTGTTGGCCTCGATATCCGAGGCAAGTATCAAGGCGACGTCGTATCCCTCGACTTCCTCGCTGATCGACGCGTTACTAATGTCGGCCTGGCGGGCTTCGAGGTCTTGATCGCGAAGTGCTTCGACCCGGGATTGGTCTTTATCGAGTATCAGCACCTCTTTGCCACGCTCGATCAGCTCTTCGGCCACCGAATGGCCGACACTCCCACAGCCCAAAATCACATACGTAGACATCGAAGAGATTGTGCCGCGTGTCATTACCTATCTATTCCGGGTCATCGGACTTAACCCCCACGACAGTTTAAGCCCCCAGACGGCCACGAGTCAGAACGTATTTGAGAGGGGACGACCCAAACACAGGTGAGGGCCGGTAGCTCAGTCCGGCAGAGCGTCTGACTCTTAATCAGACGGTCGCGTGTTCAAATCGCGCCCGGCCCGCTTTTCCACCCTCGCTTTCGGAGTGCTGCGTAATCGCGTGCAAGCACAGGTTTCGACGGGATTTCATTGAACTCATCGTTTAGAGTTGAACGCGTCACGTGTTGGTGGTCGCTGCTGGCGGGTGTTTAGGTTGGAGTGGATAATAAAACTGTGCCAGTCTATGAGGTTTTAAATAAGAATGCCCACAACGTCCGCGAGCTAGAAAAGAGGATGCGGAGACTTAGAAAAAGCATTTTATGGAAGCTACTGATTCTACCGTTGCTGAACCAAGCTCAATTAGGGTCAAATAAACGCTTTATTCTCACTGGAAAATCCTCCAAACTTGGTGCATCCAAAAGAAAGGACCTTCGTAGGAAGGTTATAGAAGTTGGACTAGACATCGGAATATAACTAGTCCACCAGAAAAAATTCCGTCGTAATGCTCACCGATTTTTGATGAGGTGGTATTCACCTGCCACTTATTTCGTGGCCATCGTCAGCCGAGGCCGAAAGGAAGGCGCC
>CAZJZA010000234.1:0-2802 GCA_964550355.1 uncultured Halobacteriales archaeon | reverse complement strand
CCGGCCTCAACCGTCATCCGGAGCCGCCGAAACAGCCAGTTTTTCAACCGGAGACTCGGGGAATGTCTTGCCACGACGATTGCGGCGTAGTTCCTGGCGACGATCCATGGCGACTTCGCTTCTCGCCAGTGGTGAAGCGAGTTTCCGGGACCGGTCGCCGTCCGTTCGAGGCGATCGTGGCGACGCTGGGACACGACAGGTCGTAGGGCGCGGCTTTTCTTTAACCCTCCGAGGCGATCACTCGACGATCGGGTTAAAACCGCCCGTGATATTCCACTCGTGAACGCAAAACACGCTCCCGATCTCGCCCTCGACGCGCCAGGCTCCGATATCCCCGTCCCAGACTTCCTCCCGCTCACAACGGAGACACCGTCGCGTGCGTGGGGATCGGATTTGGGCATTCATGAGTGTGGTTTGGTACCAATGGACAATAAACTTGGAGGACCGAAAACCCGAACCGGAAACATGGTGGAGTCGGTGACCGCTCCTCAGGAAAGCATACCCAGGTCGAGGGGGACCTGACCGTCTGCGTACCCGGAGACACTCCCCTCCGGCCGCAGTCGATAGACGACCGCGGGCCGATGGCCGACTGCCGGTTCGGCTGCCTTGACCTGTTCCCACTCGTCTTCGGTAAAACTCGTGCAGTCGACGAGCAGGAGTACGCCACCGCCGTGGGCGTCTAGCTGGCCGTCGACCTTGGTCGCCGCCGTCAGTTTGACCGCCTCGACTGCCGAATTCGCACTCCGCCGGTGGGGTGGGGCGGGATGGGTAACTTCTGCGAGGAGTGCCCCGTCGGTGGTTACGACTCTGAAATCGAGTGAATGGCCGGTTGAGACGGGTGCTTCCGGCTCGATGTCGTATCCGGCCGCGTCGAGCAGGTACGCGGCGTTGAACTCACCCATCGCCGCGGTCATGCGGATCAGGTTGAGGCCCTCCGAGGTGCCAAGTTTTCCGGCCATGAGATGCCGGTACTCGTCGAGAACTCCGGTTGCGAGAAATTCTTCGTAAAAATCGAGTGCCGGACCGGCGTCTTCGATAGGAAACCCGGCTGCGTGCTCGGCAAAGAACGTCCGAGAGGTCTCCCGGCCGTCTTTCGAAAGAAACACGGGTAGAAAATACCAGGACAGGTGAGGATACTCTTTGAGCCACGGAGACTCCTCGTGGAGCTGGGCCAATAACTCGCGCTCGGCCCAATCAGCGATCGCTTCGGGAACCTCCTGAAAGCCGAACTTCTCGGTGCGCCAGAGAATCTCTGGAGTCTCGGTATTTCCCATCCAGTAGGCCTGGTCGTCCGTCCAGGCGAACAGCGCGATATCTCCATTGTTCATTTCGAACCGGCGAGCGTCGTACTCGGCCGGTGGCGCAAACCATGGGGTCGACATGTCGGCACCGATCGCATCGTCGAGTGATCGATAAATCCGGTCCGTTACCCGGTCTGTCGACCAGGAACTCGTGGACCGCCGGAAACGTAACAGACTAGCCACGCTCTGATATACTTCGTCACTCCGTTTACACCTTCCCCTCGTTCGTCCTTCGACACTGCGATTACGTCTTCCCCTCCGTCGTCTTTCGACACTGCGATTACGTCTTCCCCTCCGTCGTCTTTCGACACTGCGATTACCCCTTTCTCCGTCAGTCTTCACCGACGGGACGTTCCATGATGGTCCGGTAGGGCTCGTATCCTCGACTCCGGTACCACTCGATCGCAGATTCGTTCGAGGTCATCCCGGAGATGCTGACGACGTCAACGTCACGGTTGGCCAGTTCTGCTTCGGCCCACGAAAGCAATGCCGACCCGATTCCATTTTTGCGTGCTCGGGGAACGACGTAGATGTTTTCGATGACCCCGCGAACGACTGATTGCTTGTACAGTCCCTCCTCGCGGTAGTACATCACGAAACCAAGAACCTCGCCGCCGCCCCCCGCTCCCGTCGGGCGGGCAACGGCCAGCATGTCCCCGGTGGTGTACTGGGCCAGGAGACCTCGGGCGACAGTTCGGTTCGGCTCGGCTTCGATGTGAGAACCGTACTCTCGCTGTCCCTCGACGAGTGCGACCCAGCACTCGAGGATTTCGTCCAGATCGCTCGAATCTGCGGCGGTGATCTCGAAGTCCATCAGGTGTCGAGGGCCTCGATCGCCGGGAGCGTCTGTCCTGTGAGCATCGCGAGTGCCGCACCGCCGCCCGTACTCAGGTGGTCGAACCCGTCGATGTCGAATTTACGGATCGCCCGGGCAGTGTCCCCACCGCCGACGACGCTGTACTCCGTCTCGGCCACCGTCTCGAACAATCCTTTCGTCCCGTCCTGAAATGCCGGGTTCTCGAAGACACCGGCGGGTCCGTTGAGAATGGCCGTCCCCATCGAGTCCAGACACTCGGCGTACTTTGTGACTGTGCGGCTCCCAATGTCCATCACGTCGCCATCTGCGGCCGTCGGAAGGGCTTCTACGTCGACCTCACGACGATTACCCGCTGTTGCAACGGCGACGTCGATCGGGAGGTGGATGTGCTTCCCGTGCTCCTCGAGGAGGGCAGCGGCTCGGTCGATCTGATCCCAGGAGTCCTTTTCCAGAAAGTAGGCCGGGGGCTTTTCGCCGAGATCGACACCACCGGCCATCAGCAAGACGTTTGCGACGAGTCCCGCTGTCAATACCTCGTCGGCCAGTCCCGCCTCGATGCCGTGTCGAATGACACGAATCGCGTCCGGAACCTTTGCCCCGCCGACCACGTACGCCCGTGGTGTTGGCGTCTGGTCGATATTCCCTAATACCTCGATTTCGCGCTCCATGACCCGGCCGGCATAT
>CAZJZA010000233.1:0-2811 GCA_964550355.1 uncultured Halobacteriales archaeon | reverse complement strand
CGACGCGCCCGCCCGGACTGAGCACCCGGTCCATCTCGGCGACGGCCCGCCCGATGGACGCTGGCCTGAGCAGGTCGAGGACGAACGTAGAGATGACGGCGTCGACGGCGTCGTCCCGGACAGGGAGGGAGGTGATGTCCCCACAGGCCACGCAGGCCCGGTCGCCTACGCGTTCCCGGGCGATGGCCGCCCGGGCCTCGCGACACATACCCGGGGCGAAATCGATTCCGACCACCCGGCCGTCCGGACCGAGGCGGTCGGCCATCTCGACCACCGCGTGACCGGGACCACACCCGAGGTCGAGGACCCGGTCTCCCGGGTGTACGTCGAGCGCATCGATGGCGTGCCGGACCGGCCCGAACTCGAGCCCCGAAACGAACCGGGCGTAGAGCCCGCTCGCCCGGTGGTACCACCAGCGCGAATCTGCGGAGGTCCCCGGAACCGGGTCGATGTCCATCCGTGACGGCGCCATTGGGTACACGTCTCCCGGAGACGGGATAAAGGTGCCATGGTCGGTTCGGCGGACGGGCCGTGGCCCCGACGTTGGTATCCGATTGTACCGTACACACGAGTGAATGGTGACCTGGCTGGTCCCGATACTAACTCAATTTGAGCACCAACAGCCTCTCGAACGGAAACGATTCCTCCCGGACCGTTTCGACACCGAAACCCGCATCCCGAGCCATGGCCTCGACTTCGGCCACACCGGTGAGTGTACTCACGATAAGCCAAACCCGTCCCCCCGGAACGAGCACTCGCCCGACTGTCTCGATGAATGGCTCGATTATCTCCCGACCGGTTTCTCCACCTGTCAAAGCGTCCTCCATCCAGTCATCTCGCTCGGCGGCCTCGACCCGCGGTAAATACGGCGGATTGAACAGGACCGCATCGAAGACCGCATCTCGAAACGGCCCAACCAGGTTGGCTCTGACCGACTCGACGCCCCGTTCGCGTGCCGTTCGGCACGCGTGTGGATTGATATCCGACCCGATGACCGTCGTATTTGTGTCCGTCTCCAGTTCGCTTGCAACGTATCCAGAACCGGCCCCCACCTCCAGAACCCGATCACCGTCTTCTATCGCGGGCCGAGTTGCATCGAGCAGAAGCTGGGAATCCTCAGCTGGCTCGTAGACTTCGGTTTCAATTCCCCTGCGGTCGGCAAGGTCACTCATCGATGTGTTCGGCGGTCACGGCGATTTCCGCGAATTCGGCCGGTTCGAGTGCGTCTGGGCGTTTCGCCGGGATCTCGTCGGGGAGCGCCTCGATCACGGCCTCGGGGTTCTGCATCCCGGAGATGTGGACCGTGTTGCGGATTGCATTGCGCACCGTCTTCCGACGCTGAGTAAACATGGCTTTCACGAGTCCGAGAAAGGCCTCGTCGTCCGGGACCTCGTAGTCCGGTTCGCGGGGCATGAGCGAAACGATCGCGCTGTCGACGGCTGGCTGGGGGTCGAACGCTTCCGGTGGAACCGGCTCGAGAATTTCCACGTCGGCGTAGTGCTGGGCCCCGACGGAGAGTCGTCCGTACTCGGGGGTCCCCGGATCGGCGACCAATCGCTCGGCCACCTCGGCCTGAAACATCAGGATCGCTGGTTTGTGCCGACGGAGGAGCCTGAACGTGACTTCAGTCGAAATCCCGTAGGGGAGATTCGAGATGCAGACCGAATAGTCCGGAAACGGAACCAAAAGCGCGTCGCCTTCGGTGATCGTGAGCTGGCCAGTTTCGATCTCGTTGGCAAATTCGTGGGCGAGAAAGGCGACGAGGGTCGAATCTCGCTCGATTGCGGTTACGTGCTCGGCGACCTGCAGGAGCCGGTCTGTCAGGGCTCCGGCCCCCGGGCCGATTTCGAGAACGTGGCGCAGGTCGAAGTCCTCGGCGTACCCCGGAATCCGGTCGAGGACGCGATCGTCGATGAGAAAGTGCTGGTCGCGATCGGCGTCGCCACGGCCAGCTGCGGCCGCCAGTCGGTCCGGATCGCGGGGGGTCATTGCGCGGTTTTGTCGGCCGAGGAGTTTACCCCTTACGAGATCCCGGGTGTCTCACGAGGCGGTGAAAATGTCGTATTTCAGATCTTCGCTCCCCGTAACTTCGGCACGAATGCGGTCGACGACGATCGACATCGGATCGTGTAGCCCGGAGACCCGTTCTTCGAGTTCATCGAAGGAGTCAAAGGGCGATCGCTTTCGCTGATCGAGAATGTTATCGCGCAGTTTGTCGCCGATCCCCGGTAGGAGATTGAGTTGGTGCAGTCGCAAACTGACCGGCTGGGCATCGTTGAAGAAATCAACGAAGCGGGACTCCTCTTCCTCGACGATCTCCTTGATGACGTAATCGAGTTCCGACTTGGCCCCATCGGAAAGCCCATCGTAGTCGGTCTGCCGACCGCGCTCGATTCCGGGTTCGAAATCGGGACGAATCTGGATGCGGTCACCGATGGAAATGTCTGCCTCGTCGCCGAGCGTGAGTTCGTACAACGAGAAATGGTCGGTCCCGACCGCGTAAATCACCGGCGACCGCCGGTACTGTGGCTCGTCGGCATCGCTGCAGCCGTGCGGGAGGACGTCCAGGACGACCCCGTACGCGTTCTCCGACTCGCCGGTGTCCTCGGTCATATACTCGCATACGGGAACCTTTCACTTAAACAGTGGTCCCAATCGCGGAAAATCGATGGAAACGGACCCGTTCCCAATCCCTAATTAGGCGTACTTCGAGACGATATCCAGGATCTCGTCGAGTTCCTCACCCTCGAGCGCATAGCGTTCCTGGGCAAATACGGCGCGGAGTTCGGTCCGGCTTCGTGGGAGGAGGTT
>CAZJZA010000232.1:0-2822 GCA_964550355.1 uncultured Halobacteriales archaeon | reverse complement strand
TCGAGAGGCCCTCGAGGCGTCCCTCAAGGTGGCACCGGGAAGGCCCGTCGTCAACTCGGTGAGCATGGAGCCCGACTCACTCGACTCGATTTTGCCCCTCGTCGCGGAATACGACACTGCCGTCATCGGGCTTACGATGGACGAGTCGGGACCCCCCGACGACGCCGAAACCCGGGTCGAACTGGCCGAGGGACTCCTCGGGAAAGCAGTGGAGCACAACATTCCACCCGAAGACGTGATTATCGACCCGCTTTCCCTTCCGCTGTCCTCGAACTCCGATATCGGGAGGGCGGTCCTCTCGGCCATGGAGCAGATCCGGGACGACCTCGGGAACAACATCACACTTGGTCTCAGCAACATCTCCTACGAGATGCCCCAGCGCGAGCAGATCAACAACCTCTTTTTGGCGATGGCGATCCAGTCCGGGCTCAGCGTTCCGATCGTCCATCCCGCCTCGTCCCTCGAGACGATGCTGATCGCCGATTTGATCATGGGCCGGGACGACTTCGCAAAGCGGTATCTCGGCTACTACCGCTCGAAGTGACGTCGACGGGTGACGTGTAACTCGCCGAAAAATCCAGCGGCGTCACTACTTGGCGATTTCCGGGAGCGTGAAGAAAATGCCCAGGATCCCCTGGAAGGAGAAAATCACCATCGCGAGCCCGAACCCAACGGTGTAGCCATATGCACCGATGGTCGGCCCGATGATGAGTGGCAAGCCGACGAATCCACCGAGGTTCATCATGGCTGTCATGAGTCCGGAGGCCCCTCCGACGTGCTGAGCCTCGACAGGGTCGCTATCGACGCGGGGCAACCATGCCGGGACCTCCATGATGATCGGGAGGGCACCGCCCGCCAGATAGCCGGCGATGGCCGTTCCGATAAAGAGGATCGTCGTATCTCCTGTCAACCAGACCGGGAACTCGACGACGGCGAACCCGACTGCGGCGGTCACGAGCACCGCCTTCCGTCGATCGAGTTTGTTCGCGATCGTCGGGATGGTGAGCGAACCGAGGACGCCACCGTAGGTGATTAGCGAGGCGATTTGCCCCCCAGTCGCCGGATCGATCCCGTAGACTTCGGAGAGGGCGACCGGGAACTCACCCTGGATAGCGACCATCCCGGTCAGTCCGGCGAAGACGGCGAAGGCGGCGATCCACGCGTTTTTGCTTCTGACCGCGTGTTTCAATCCGTCGACGAGGTTGGTCGGCGGCAACTCCTTCCCGGGCGGAGTGTCCTCGACGATCAGGTAAAAGAGGGCGGCGAGGACGAGGATGACGGCCCCGAAAAGCAGATTCCCCATCCGCCAGGTCGGGAGGAAAGGGGCGACGATTAGCCCGGTCGAGATTCCGGCCATCAACCCGGTGTTGTAGATCCCCGTCGCGAGTCCGGTCTCCGTGGGTGGAAACCAGATATTGACCAGTTTCGGGAGGTTCGGCATGATCAGCCCCATACCGACGCCAACCGTGATCATCGCGGCCATGAGTTCCACGTAGCCACCCCCAATCGATCGGAGGAAGAATCCCACTCCGGCGATCCCGATCCCGATCGAGGCCGCTCGTTTGATTCCCAGGCGGTCTGCGATCATCCCGCCCGGGATCGAGAGGATTGCAGCGATCAGGAACGGAAAAGTAAGCGCCATTCGGAATTCCTGTGGGGAAATATCGTAGATTTCGATCAGTTGTGGCTGGAGAGTCGGCATCGTATACCAGCTCAACGCGATACCGAAAAACGCGGCCCAGGCGATACCGAGAACTGCCCACCGCTTTCTCGAAGGCGTCTCTGCCATGATTACCCATTTGGACCCTTCCCGTGATCGTGGTATAAGTTCTTCTCTCCAGCCGTGAACGGGCACGAGAACGGGTAGGGAAACAGGGCACAAGAATGGGCACGAAAAAAGCGCACAGAACTGGCACGAAAACAGCGCACAAGGGGGCGCGGCCCCTACTTGACCGATTTGACGATCGCCTGGAGGTTTTCCTCGGGCGCACGGTAGACCGTCGCGCCCGGTGTCAGGATGAACCCATCCGGACCGGCGGTTTCGACGAGGTCCTCACAGTACGTACGCACCTTCTCCGGGTCGCCGGTCTTGATGATGGCGGTCGGCACGTTGCCGGCGATGGTCGCGACGTCGCCCAGTTTCTCCTTCGCCAATCCCATGTCCGTCTGATCGAAGTGCCAGATGGCCGTTCCGTCGGGGTGGTCCTCGGCGAGGATGTCGAGTCGCTCCTCGTAACTCCCCTCGGCGAACATCCACGGGACGACCCCCTGCTCGATCAACTGCTCCATGACGGCCCTGAGCGTCGGCCAGTAGAACTCCCGGTAGTCCTCTTTAGACATGAACGAGTCCGCCCCCTTGTGCAGAACGAACCAGACGAAGGGGACTCCCGTCGCCTCGGCGTTCGAGGCCCCCAATTTGACCATTTCGGGGACGAGCGCTTCGGCGGCTGCCTTGACCTTCTCGGGCCGTTTTCGCATGTCGATCATGACCTCCCGGGTGCCTCGGAGGGTGTCACCGACAACGTCGAAAGGCGCTTTCGTGAGTCCGCCAGCAATGGAGGGATACCCCTGTGCATTGGCTTTCATTGACACCGCCCCGATCATCTGCTGCCAGACCATTGCTTTTTCACCCGCCTCCTGCAGCGCATCGAACGCCTCCTGGAGCGGTTCCATGCCGAATGGGATGTATCCGGTGACGCCAAAACCCATCTCGGTTCCCGGGGAGAAAAGCGGGAAGTTCTCCAATCCCTCGAGTGCCTCGAAGGCCTGCGGATACCACCGACGGAGGAAAAAGCCGTCCGGATTGTGGATCAACTCCTCGT
>CAZJZA010000231.1:0-2843 GCA_964550355.1 uncultured Halobacteriales archaeon | reverse complement strand
GTCGTCGTTCGACAGCGCAAGTCCATCCGACGACCGGACGGGACACGCGTGAAGTTCGAAGACAACGCGGCCGTCATCATCGATGACATGGGCGACCCACGGGGCACGGAAATCAAAGGCCCCATCGCCCGCGAAGTCGCCGAGCGGTACGGAAGCATCGCATCGACAGCGACCATGATCGTATAGTTATGAGTGAACAACCGACAAAACAGCGCAACGAAACCGACCGGGCACCGCTCCACGAGCGACACCGCCAGGTCCGGGCCACGCTCGGCGACGACCTCCGAGAGGAGTACGGGAAGCGAAGCGTGACCGTCAACACCGGTGACACAGTCGAAGTACTTCGCGGTGATTACGCCGGGGAGGAAGGCGAGGTTCTCAACGTCGATCTGAAAGAGGCCGTCGTCCACGTCGAAGAGGTCACCCAGGAGACGGTCGAAGGCGAGGACGTTCCCCGCCCGCTCGACGCCTCGAACCTGCGGATCACGGGGCTCTCCCTGGACGATTCGGTGCGCAAGACACGTTTGGAAGGTGAGACAGAATGAGCAACCATCAAAAACGACTCTCGGTGCCGAAGTCTTGGCCGGTCGAGCGCAAGACCGCCACCTTCACCGCGAAGGCCGACGCCGGCCCCCACGGCGAGAGCGGCGTTCCACTCGTCATCGTCCTTCGGGACGTGCTCGGGTACGTCGACACCGCCACGGAGGCCACCTACGCGGTGAACTCCGGTGGGGTCCTGGTCAACGGCAACACCGTCGACGATCCGACCCGACCGATCGGGATGTTCGACATCCTGGCGTTCCCGGAACGGGACGAGTACTACCGGGTCTTCCCCGACGAAGGCGGCCGACTCGGCCTCACACCGATCGACGAGGCCGACGCCGACTCGAAGCTCGGGAAGATCATCGATAAGACCCTCGTTTCCGGTGGACGGACACAACTGAATCTCCACGACGGAGCCAACCTCATCGTCGAGTCCGAGGACTACAGCGGCAAGGATTCGATCGTCCTCGACAACGAGGAAAAGGAGATCATCGCCCACTTCGAGTACGGAGAGGGCGCACTCGTCACCGCCGTTGCCGGCCAGCACGCCGGCGAAATCGGCGAGATCGAGGATATTAGCGTCACTCCCGGAAGCGCCTCGAACACCGTCTCCGTCGACACTGGTGATGGTGCCTTCGAGACGGTCGAGGAGTACGTGGTCGTCATCGACGAGAACTTCGTCGCCGACGACGTCGAACTCCCCGGCGAGACCGAGGAGACCGAGACCGAGGAGGAATCGGACGACACCGCAGCAACCGACGCGGAGGGTGAAGACACAGACGAGGCCGAATCGGCCGACACCGGGGACGACACAGAAGACGGAGCCGACGAGGAGGATGATGAATAATGGCGAGTGCTGAATCCGACTTCCACGAAATGCGGGAGCCCCAGATCGAGAAGGTCGTTGTCCACATGGGCGTCGGCCACGGTGGGGAGGACCTCCAGATCGCAGAAACGATCCTCACGGAGATCACCGGCCAGCAGCCGGTTCGGACGACCGCGAAGAAGACCGAACCGGAGTTCGGCATCCGCGCTGGTGACCCGATCGGGGCGAAAGTCACGGTCCGGGACGATGCCGCCGTGGACTTCCTCGAGCGGGCGTTCGATATTGCCACGCTCACACGCGGGAAGTTCGACGAGACGGGGAACGTGAGCTTCGGTATCGAGGAACATACCGACTTCCCCAGCCAGGAGTACGACCCGACGACGGGTATCTTCGGTCTGGACGTGACCGTCAACCTGGTCCGTCCCGGTTATCGCGTGTCCAAGCGCGCTCAAGCCAGCCGACAGATCCCGTCGAACCATCGGCTCACCTCGATGGACGCTATCGCGTACCTCGAGGACCGCTTTGACATCGAGGTGACCTCATGAGCGAAGCCGAACAAGACGCCCAGGAAACTGGACAGACACACACGTGTCGCCGATGTGGCCGCGAACAGGGCCTCGTCGGGAAGTACGACATCTGGCTGTGTCGCCAGTGTTTCCGGGAGATTGCCCCCGACATGGGATTTAAGAAGTACAGCTAACTATGACGGCAGACGACCCACTGGCCAACGCGCTTTCGGGTATCGACAACGCGGAGAGCGTTGGACAGTTGACACACACGGTAACGCCCGCCTCGAACGAGATCGGTGCGGTACTCGAGGTCCTTTATGACCGCGGGTACATCGGCGGCTTCGAATACGTCGATGACGGCCGCGCCGGCCAGTTCGAGGTCGAACTGACAGGGTCCATCAACGAGTGTGGACCCGTGAACCCGCGATACTCGTCGGGCGTGGACGAACTCGAGCAGTGGGAGAAGCGATTTCTCCCGGCTCGGGATTACGGCACGCTCATCGTGACGACTTCACGCGGGATCATGAGCCACTACGAGGCCCGCGAACAGGGCATCGGTGGCCAGCTCATCGCGTACGTGTACTGACAATGACACGAATCGAAATCCAACTACCCGAATCCGTAACCGCGACGACTGACCGGTTCGACCTCACAGTCGAGGGGCCGAATGGGTCGGTCACCCGGCGTCTCTGGTTTCCCGGCGTGACCGTTTCGGTCGCCGAGGGAGCCATCACGATCGAGGCAGACTCCGAGGACGCCAAGACGAACGCGACGGTGGGAACCTTCGAAAGCCACGTGAAGAACATGATCCACGGGGTCACCGAGGGCTTCGAGTACCGGATGCAGATCCATTACTCTCACTTCCCCATGCAGGTTTCAGTCGAGGACGAGGCGGTCGTGATCCAGGACTTCCTCGGCGAAAAGGCCCCCCGACGGGCGCCCATCCGGGGCGCCACGCAGGCACA
>CAZJZA010000230.1:0-2873 GCA_964550355.1 uncultured Halobacteriales archaeon | reverse complement strand
GATAGCCTCCCGGGAGCCAGGCGTTCCGGCGTGGGTGGGGCCATGACCGACGCCGGGATGGGCATGTTCAACGCCTTTACCGAGGAGGAAACCGTCGAGGAGGACATCGGCGGCTATTACCACGACATCGCCTTCATCCTCGACAGCCTGCGCTCGCGGACCTTCCATCTGGTCGGTATTTACATGGTCGTCATGGCCGGGCTCTTCATGTTCCTCTACCGGGGTGGCATCGGGACGATCAGGGCCGACTTCATCTCGCGGATTCCGCCGGAGGTCCGCCCGGACCCCGAACTAATCCAGTGGCCGATCACGCTCCATCCGGTCGAAGCGCTGGTCTTCGAAGTCAAGATCTCGATGGTTATCGCGGGCGTGGTGACCCTGCCGGTACTCTTCTACTACGCCTGGCCGGCTCTGGAGGAGCGCGGGCTCATCACCGGCAACCGCCGGGCGGTTTCGTTCTGGGGGCTTTCGATCATCGTCGGGATTCTCGTGGGGAGCATCGTGGGCTATCTCTACGTTGCCCCGCCGGTCATCTCCTATCTCGTCGAGGACGCCATCCGCGCCGGGATGGTCGTTGCCTACCGGGTGAACAACTTCTTCTGGATGGTCTTTTTCACGACCGCCGGGGTGGGCCTGCTCGCGGACATTCCCATTTCGATGTGGCTGTTCCATCGCGGTGGGATCGTGAGCTACGAGCGAATGCGGAAGAGCTGGCGCGGGGTGATCCTCGTTATCTTCGTGTTCTCGACGTTCTTCTCCTCAAGTAGCATCTGGACGATGTTCCTGCTCGCGATTCCCACCTCGCTTGCCTACGTCTTCGGCCTGGGCGTGCTCTGGGTGGTGACCCTCGGTGGCCGGCGGGGGAAAAACCCGAAAGCGGCGGAATCAGCGTAACCTGTGGTTTGTGCAGCTGGGTCGGTCAGCCCAATTTCCACCATTCACATCCGGGAAAATTTTACAGGCCCGTGACTATTTTCTGACGAATAATTGGCACGGACCCGACATCGAGAAAGTTGCGGGGAAACGGACTGTGTTTTGCAGGGTCACAATGATTCTATATCACATCTGTTAATTTGTGGCTGCTGAATAGAAGGCGCGAATTCAGCAGTGAGTTCCAATTCGTGACGTGAGGTTTATGAGTGCCGAGACCACCCTTACCTCTGGAACAATTCGGCCGCGAGAAGTGATCATTCGGCAAAACACGGTCGATGAGACAGTAGAGTTTTGTAACCGGAGCACACCGCCCGTGGTATGGTCGTTGGTGAGTGGCTAGGGGAAACGTACTTCGGGAGCACGATTTTACAGTACCTTCTGTTTTTCATCGTGCTAAGTATTGGCGCCGTACTCGGCCGGTCGCTGAGTTTCGTTTACCGAAATCGGTTGCGGCGGAAGGCGGAAGCGACCGAGACCGAAGTCGACGACATCATCATGTCCGCGCTCGGCCGTCCCGTCGTCCTGTTAGGTGTTGTGTTGGGAACAGCAGCAGGACGGCGCCTCCTTTCGCCGGTCGAACCGCTACGAACGATTGTGAACGCCTCGGTCGAAATTCCCGTCATCATAGCCATCGCGTGGATCGCTGTCCGGCTGACCGACGGATTCATCGAAACCTACCTTGAGAAGTACGTCGGACAGACCGAAACCAAGCTCGACGACGAACTCGTCCCGATAATTAGCCGGATTACGAACATCGCAATCGTCTCTATCGCGGGCATCGTTATTATCGACTCCCTTGGGTACAACATCACGGCCGTCATCGCCACACTCGGAGTCGGGGGCGTGGCTATTGCCTTCGCCTCTCGAAAGACCATGACAGACATCTTCGGCGGCGCGCATATCCTCATGACAAACCCATTCATGGTCGATGACACCGTCGACATCGAGGGGACGACCGGGACCGTCGAGGAAATCGGGATCCGAACGACTCAAATCCGTGACTTCGACGGTCGGATAGTCACCCTCCCGAATTCGACGATTGCGGATTCCGAAGTGCGCAACATCTCCACGGAGCCAACCAGGCGGGTCAAGACCTTCCTCGGACTGTCGTACGAGACGACGCCAGGGGAGCTGGACGACGCCATCGACTTGGCCGTCGAGACGGTAAATGCCGTGGCCGGTGTCGACACCGACCAGACGGGCGCGTGGTTCTGGGACTACGGCGATTCGGCGCTCCAGATCAGACTCGATTATCATATCGACGACCTCGACCGCTGGAAGGAGATCAGAGGGAGGGTGAACCGCGAGATTCAGCGGGGCTTCGCGGAGGCCGGCCATGACATGGCGTTCCCGACGAGGACAGTTCGCCTGGAGCAAAGCGGCGAGGATAGTGACAGTGGACCACACTGAAGACCATCGATCGGGCGTGAACCGGCAGGCGAAGGGACTGATGCATAGAAGGTCTGAGTTCAGCACACAGATCTGAATCTATTCACCTGCTGTCAATCGTTCCGTGCTGAAAAGAAAGCACGAGTTCATTCCTCAGTCTCAACGCCAGTAATCTCGAACCGTGCGCCGGCTTGTGTCCCTACGGTGATTTGGACACTCCAATCGTGGGCCTGGGCAACGTCCCGGACGATACTCAGACCGAATCCGGTTCCCGTTTCTGTGGTAGAATACCCTGGTTGCAGAACTTTCTCCCGGTGTTCATCGGGTATGCCGGGACCATCGTCTTCAATATAGAAACCGCCGGGAAGATCACCAAAGGTTACCGTCACATCGGAATATCCATGATCTATTGCGTTCCGTATCAGGTTCTCAATTAATTGTTGGAGTCGAGTCTTATCCGCATGTATCGTCGCATGAGTCTCATTTACGAGTGTTGGGCCGTGTTTAGATGCTTGAGATCACGTGTTTAAGGCGCTAACGCTCAATTCGAC
>CAZJZA010000229.1:0-2875 GCA_964550355.1 uncultured Halobacteriales archaeon | reverse complement strand
CGGGATACGATCCAGGCAACGCTCGATGGGGCCCTCGATCTCGAACGACTGGCCGGGAAAGTCGCACACGGCACCGCCGATGCCCGGGACCTCAAGGCGGTCGGGGAGACGCTCTCGGTGCTCCCTTCCCTCATCGAGACGGTGACCGGCGATCCCGAGGTGGCGAACTCGCCGGTCACAATTACCCTCGAAGCGCCCGATGTGGACGCAGTCAGCGATCTCATCGACGAATTGGACGAGGCGATCGCCGAGGACCCGCCGAAAACGGTTCGCGTGGGTGGCCTGTTCAAACGCGGATACGACGACCGACTCGATGAACTTCTCGTGGAGTACGAGGAGGCCACCGAGTGGATCGACTCGCTGGCCGGGCGGGAAAAGAGCCGGCTGGGAATCACACACCTCCAGACCGGGCGCAACCAGACCGATGGCTACTACATCCAGGTTGGCCGCTCGGAAACCGATTCGGTCCCCGAGGAGTATCGGGAAATCAAGGCGCTCAAAAACTCCAAACGGTACACGACAGAGGCACTGGAGGAGCGGGAGCGGGCGATCCTCCGGCTCGAAGAGCAGCGCGGCGAGCTGGAATACGCGCTCTTTGCGGACCTTCGCGAGCGAGTCGGCAAGCGAACTGACCTCCTCCGTGACGTCGGTGGGGCCCTCGCCGAAGTCGACGTGTACGCGAGCCTGGCGACCCACGCGGTCCGGAACGATTGGACCCGGCCCGAACTCGCCGACGCGGGGATCGACATCGAGGCCGGCCGGCACCCGGTCGTCGAACAGACCACCGAGTTTGTTCCAAACGATGCGAGCCTCACGGCAGATCGCCGCCTGCAACTCGTGACGGGGCCGAACATGTCGGGCAAATCTACGTATCTCCGACAGACGGCCCTGATCGTGCTTCTCGCCCAGATGGGGAGTTTCGTGCCCGCCGACGCGGCGCGGATCGGCCTCGTCGACGGTATTTACACGCGAGTCGGCGCGCTGGACGAACTGGCCCAGGGTCGCTCGACGTTCATGGTCGAGATGCAGGAACTCTCGAACATCCTTCACTCCGCGACGAGCGACTCGCTCGTGATTCTCGACGAAGTGGGACGGGGAACCGCGACCTACGACGGTATCTCGATCGCCTGGGCCGCGACCGAGTACCTCCACAACGAGGTCCGCGCGAAGACGCTTTTCGCGACGCACTACCACGAACTGACCACTCTCGCCACTCACCTCGACAGCGTGGTCAACGTACACGTCGCCGCCGAGGAGCGGGACGGAACGGTGACCTTTCTCCGGACGGTCCGCGAGGGTGCCGCCGACCGGAGTTACGGCATTCACGTCGCTGACCTGGCCGGCGTGCCCGATCCCGTGGTCGGGCGGGCCGAGATCGTCCTGGAAAAACTCCGGGCCGAGAAGGCAATCGAAGCCCGGGGCGGCGGTGGCGAGCCGATTCAGACCGTCTTCGACGTGGGCCAGGGCGAATTCGTTGCCGAGGCCGAGGCGGAGACGGGAGCAGAACCTGACGACCCGGACCCACTCGATCCGGCAGCAAGCAAGGTTCTCAAGGAACTCGGGTCACTTTCCCTCTCCGAGATGACGCCCGTCGAGGTGCTCACCGAGGTGAAGGCCTTACAGGACAAAATGGAGGACACTGAATGACCGCCATCACCCGGCTGGACGACGCGACGATCTCGAAGATCGCGGCCGGGGAGGTCATCGAACGGCCCGCCTCCGTCGTGAAAGAACTCGTGGAGAACAGTCTTGACGCGGGCGCAAACCGGATCGACGTGAGCGTTGAGGCCGGTGGGACGGATCTCATTCGGGTGGCGGACGACGGCCAGGGAATGACTGAGGCGGGGGTGAGTCGGGCCGTGGAGCAACACACGACGAGCAAGATCGGGTCGATCGACGACCTCGAAGCCGGGGTTGGCACGCTGGGATTCCGTGGCGAGGCCCTGCACACCATCGGGGCCGTTTCCCGGATGACCATCGAAACCCGGCCCCACGATGGTCCGGATGTCGGGACGGAGGTCCGAGTCGAGGGCGGCGAGGTGACCGACCTCGCGCCGGTCGGTCGGGCTCCGGGGACGACGGTGACAGTGGCCGACCTCTTTTTCAACACTCCGGCGCGCCGGAAGTATCTCAAGCGCGATTCGACGGAGTTCGCCCACGTGAACCGGGTTGTTTCCCGCTACGCGCTTGCCAACCCGGCTGTCGCGATCTCGCTCACCCACGGAGACAACGAAGTGTTCGCGACGGCTGGGACCGGTGACCTGCAAGGGGCGGTGCTTTCGGTCTACGGTCGGGACGTCGCCGAGAACATGGTCCGGGTCGAGACGGAGCCACCGAATCCGATCGATTCTGTCTCGGGCCAGGTGAGCGACCCGGAGACGACCCGAAGTGGAGCGGAGTACGTTTCGACCTATGTCAACGGCCGCTATGTCCGATCCGAGGCACTTCGATCGGCCATCCTCGAGGCCTACGGGAAGCAACTCGCGGCCGACCGATACCCCTTCGCGGTACTCTTTCTCAACGTACCGCTCGAAACGGTCGACGTGAACGTCCACCCCCGAAAGATGGCCGTTCGCTTCGACGACGAGGTGTCAGTCACCGGGGCGGTTACGGATGCGGTTCGCTCAGCATTGTTAGACCATGGCCTGATCCGGTCTGGGGCTCCCCGTGGCCGGTCTGCGCCCGGCGAAACTGCCGTGCGCCCCGAGTTGCAATCGACCGATTCGAACGACGTGGATGCCATCGCCGATCCCGAGCAGCCCGGGAAGGAGGCTTCCGCCGAGAGCGGATACGAATCGGATTCGGCTCCTTCGGAGCCGGGCCGGCACCCACAGGCGCAGGCGGAGGGGGGCGGGGGAGGGGGCCCCCAAGGCGG
>CAZJZA010000228.1:0-2882 GCA_964550355.1 uncultured Halobacteriales archaeon | reverse complement strand
CCTCGTCGTCCGGCCAGAGGTCCCACGCGGACTTTCCCATGGGGGATTGGGAGTCTTTCTCGAAAATGCTCGCATAGGTCTCGCCGAAATGGATGAGTTCGTGGTCCGCATTTTTGAAGTAGACGAGATCGGGAGACGCTTCGACCACGGATTCGAGGAGTTCCCGATAAAATGACACATCGTGTGGTTCCGTGGCCATTCATCCTTGTCTCGGGAAGATGCCGGCAAAAGACTTCCCATCCCTACATTTTATGAAGGGCAGGGACTCTCCGACCTTCGAAATGGGGGATAACCGAACCGTTCGCACCGGAATCCGCGAGCGCCTCGGCACTCGCCGTGCCGATTCCGGCACTGGCACCGGTGATGATGGCGGTCCGCCCCTCGAGATGATCGAAATGAGCCATTGTCTCACACTTCTCAGGTTGTGGGCTAGAGTTGGGTCAGACGAGGTTGGAAATGGACATCGCAGGGACCCGAAATACCGGATGACCGCCGGATGCGCAAGCATTAAACGTTTCTCAGCCGTTATTTTGGATGACCTAATCAATGGCGACACTTGAACTAGAGAACGTTCACGCGACGGTTACAGACGAGGACGAACAGATCCTCAACGGTGTCGATTTGACGGTCTCATCCGACGAGATCCACGCGCTCATGGGGCCGAACGGGAGCGGTAAATCGACGACCGCGAAAGTCATTGCCGGCCATCCGGCATATACTGTCACTGAGGGTGACATACTCCTCCATCTCGAGGAAGATGACTTCAAAGACATCGAAGTTCCGGCCGACAAACGGACCTGGAGTTTGCTGGATCTGGAACCACACGAACGGGCAGCACTCGGGATCTATCTCGGCTTTCAATACCCGGTCGAGATCGAAGGCGTCACGCTGTCGAATTTCCTCAGAACAGCACTCAACGCCAAACTCGAAGAGCGTGAGGAACTCATCTTCGGCGAAGACGAAGAGGGCGACGACGAGGACGCGGGCTACGAGTCGGATCCGAGAGAGGGGCCTGAGGACGAGGGACCCGTCAGCGTCGACGAGTTCCACGACCTGCTTCAGTCGAAGATGGACCTCCTCGACATGGACGCCACCTTTGCCCGGCGATATCTCAACGTCGGCTTCTCCGGCGGGGAGAAAAAGCAAAACGAGGTGTTACAGGCGGCCCTTCTGGAGCCGGTCGTGGCCGTGCTCGACGAGATCGACTCGGGCCTGGACATCGACCGTCTACAGGACGTTTCCGATGGCATCAACGCCCTCCGTGACGAACAGGGGACGGGTGTTCTCCAGATCACGCACTACCAGCGCATCCTCGACTACGTCGAGCCCGACCGGGTACACATCATGCTCGACGGCGAGATCGTGATGGAAGGCGATGCGAACCTCGCGAAGGACCTCGAGGACCACGGGTACGACTGGGTCCGCGATCAGGTCTACGGGGCGGCATAAGGTGATACCCCAATGAGTTCAGATTCAGATCTCGAGGACGCCGACACGGAGAAGCGCTTCGAATTCAAAAAGGAGCAGCACTCGGCCTTCGAGTCAAAGATGGGGCTGACCGAGGAGACGGTTCGGGTCATCTCCGAAGACAAAGACGAGCCGGAGTGGATGCTCGAGCGACGCCTCAAGTCACTCAAGCAGTACCAGAATATGCCGATGCCGACGGACTGGCCGGCCCAGCCAGACCTTTCGGGCCTCGACGTCGAGAAGATCGTCCCGTACATCCGACCGGACGTCGAGACTCGTGGCGAAGCAGAAAACTGGGAAGACCTTCCGGACGAGATTCAGGACACCTTCGACAAACTCGGGATCCCCGAAGCGGAGAAGGAGGCGCTCTCGGGTGTTGGCGCGCAGTACGAGTCCGAGGTCGTCTACCAGAATATGAAAGAACAGTGGGAGAAAAAGGGCGTCATCTTCATGAACATGGACCGGGCCGTCCAGGAGCACCCGGACATCGTCAAGGAGTACTTCATGCGAAAGGCCGTCCCCCCGAGCGACAACAAGTTTGCGGCCCTCCACGGGGCAGTCTGGTCCGGCGGTTCGTTCGTGTACATCCCCGAGGACGTCGCCGTGGAGATGCCAGTGCAGGCCTACTTCCGGATGAACTCTGCAGGAATGGGTCAGTTCGAGCATACACTCATCGTCGCCGAACCGGGGTCGGAAGTCCACTACATCGAGGGCTGTTCGGCACCGCAGTACGCCACACACAACCTCCACTCGGGTGCTGTCGAGGTGTTCGTCGGCGAAAACGCCCACGTCCAGTACTCGACTGTCCAGAACTGGTCGAAGAATACCTACAACCTCAATACGAAACGAGCGCTCGTCGAAGAGAACGGGACCATGGAGTGGATCTCGGGTAGCATGGGATCGAAAGCCACCATGCTCTATCCGTGCTCGATCCTCAAAGGCGAGGGCGCGACCGACACCCACATCACGATCGCGTTCGCCGGCGAAGGCCAGGACATCGACACCGGGGCGAAAGTCTATCACACCGCCCCCAACACCAAGTCGACAATCGAATCCAAATCGATCAGCAAGGACGGCGGGCGGACGAACTACCGGGGACTGGTACATATTGGGAGCGGCGCAGAAAACTCCTCGACGAGCGTGGAGTGTGACGCGCTGATGTTCGACAACGAGTCCACCTCGGACACCATGCCGTACATGGAGATCAACCAGTCGAAAGTCGATGTCGCCCACGAAGCGACCGTCGGCAAGATTGGCGACGAGGACGTCTTCTACCTCCAGTCCCGGGGCCTGGACGACGACGACGCCAAGAAGATGATCGTCGCCGGATTCATCGAGCCGATCACCGAGGAACTGCCTCTCGAATACGCCGTCGAACTGAATCGCCTGATCGAACTCGAGATGGAGGGTAGTCT
>CAZJZA010000227.1:0-2892 GCA_964550355.1 uncultured Halobacteriales archaeon | reverse complement strand
GTCCTCGAGTCGCTTTTCAAACGAGGGGTGGAGAAAAGGCAGGGCTCAGTCGACCTCTCGGAGACCGAAAAGCGAGTCCTGATGGGGCTTTACTCGGGCGTCTCGCCGTTCGAAATCCCGGATTTTCTCGGGATGAACGTCGACGAGGTCGAGGACATCTTCGAACGTCTAATCGAGTTGGACATCTTAGAGGAAGTCCGTACCCGGCGGGAGGTCACGATGAAAACCCGCGGGCGAAACATTGCTAGTGAAGTGATCAACGAAGAGTAATTAGTACCTGCGAAGTGATCGAGGGGGTGCTCAAAACCAGCGAAGTAATCGACGGGGAGAAATCAGGGTCTGTGATGTAGTCTCCCCGAGTTAAAGATTGACCTCTTCGAGATGCTCCCCGACCGCCAATTTCCCGATCGGGCTCAGGTCCCAACCCGATCCCGTCTCGGTGAGTAAGCCTTTCTCGACCATCTTCTGGAGCATGGTCGATATCTGTCTCGCTTCGACACCGAGCATGCCCGCCAGGCTGCCCTCGGTTGCCCCAGAGTACAGGCCGACGAGGGCCTCGATTTCTGCATCGCGGAGTGAGATGTTTTCTAACTCCTTTCTCAGTTGACTGTACTCGATCCGAAGGAATCGACCGAGCACGTTCATTTTTCGCTCGGGCTGCAGTGCGATTTCGCTGGTCGTGATGTCTCCGTCGTCGGCGTGTCTGACCGAAAGCACTGGTCGGGACGATCCGAAAACCATCCGTTCGATACGTTCGAACTGGGAGACCGTCGAGATCTCGATTGAGAACGGCTCGTCGGTCTTGAACTTGACCGAAGTCGGATCGACATACAATGCCGCCTTCTCGAAGGACGCATCCGTGATCCGCCCCCCGATTTTCGCCGGATGCTTGACCGCGACCTGCGTCTTGTTGAGCACTCCTTTGAAGAGGAGTTCGGTGAACCGTTCGACCGTTTCGTCGGCTCCCTCGATGAGCGCCACGCGTTTCGAACCGTTTCTGTTGTACGCCACGGAGACCGTGTCCTCGAAGAAGGCCCGGAGTTCTTTCGGAGCGCTACCGTAGGCGATGTCGAAAATATGATCGAGGGGAAAGGAGACCCGATCGTCCGGCGTGACCAGAACGACCGATGAGCGGTTCATCAGCACCCGCCCACGAACGGGTTCGTCGTAGCTTCCGGTGTCCGGGATGACGTCCGTGACGAAGTCCGCGACGACGGAATCTGCCATGAGCGGTGGTATTCCAAGGGTCGGATGGCGGTGACTTAGGTCACTCGGATCCGGTCAACTGGTAGATTCGAAGACGTGGGTCGACCGCCTCGAATCGCTCTTTGATGTCGGGTGGGAGGGTTTCGGTCTGTCCCAGGACCAGGTAGCCATCTTCCCGGAGCGACTGGCTGACGGTTTCGAGGATCGGTCGCTTGTACTCGCTGTCCAGATAGATGCAGACGTTCCGGCACAGGACGAGGTCGAACCCGTCTTTTGGATCGCCCGTGATCAGATCGTGTCGTTCGAAGTTCACGAGCGAGGAAACGGATCCTTTGAGGGAAATCTGGTCGCCGTCCGTCTCGACGTACTGTGTCGGCGAGTCGAGAAAGGACAACTGCTCGTCCAGATCCGTCGTCCGAGAACTCGTGTACACGCCCTGTCGTGCCCGATCGAGCGCGTTTTCGTCGATATCTGTGGCGAGAATATCGACTGATCTGGGGGAAAGTCCCATGTCCAGGGCCAACATGGAAAGTGAGTACGGCTCTCGTCCGTCAGCACAGGCTGCACTCCAGATGTCGACAGTTCGTAACTCCGATTCGAGCTCCGAGAGCACGTCCCTGAGGGCGGTCCACACCTTCTCGTCGCGGAAGAATTTCGTCACGTTCACCGAGAGCGTATCGAGTAGTTCGGACCGCTCCGTGTCGCTTTCCCGAAGAAGGTCGTGGTACTCCACATACTCGTCGGTGTCGGTCCGGCGCATTCGCGCCGAGATCCGTCGGTCGAGGTAGGACTCCTCGTAGTAACTCGAGGCGAAGCTTGTCTCGGATTCGATGTAGGTCAGGAGGTCGTCGAATGCACTCATAGCTCGGTCGTCTCCGCGTCAACTTGTTCGATTTGCATAATTCCAGTCGAGGGATAAAACGAGACCGAGCGTCCCGAACTTCCACCGGTATCGTCGGCGACGAGCCCGATTCCTCGCTCCTCGAGAGCCCGTTTGGTCGCCGCCACGTTCTTATCGCCGACCGGCTCACCGTTTCCGAGATCTAGCATCGAGCTTCCGCCGGCGATTTTCGCAGTCAACTTCTCGGGATTTGCTCCCAGGTCGAGGAGTTCTGCCCTCATCGCTTCGATCCCGCTGTCCACGTATTTTGCTTTGGAGACCGCATCGTTCGGTGCGGCTGGTAACATTGCGTGGAGGAGGCCACCGTGGCCGTCTCCGTCGTGGACGGCAACAGCCACACAGGAGCCGAGGCCGCTCGTGACGAGGGGGACACCCCCATTCGTAACGGCCATGTCGGCGACCCCGACCCGAATCCGCTGATCCCCGATCCGGTCCATCGAATCATACACGCTCCACGCTCGAGACGTCGAGATCCTCGTCGAGTCCCGACACGACGTTTCTGAAGCCGTCGGCCTCGGGGAAGGCGAACAGCCGGCAGTTCATCGGTTCGCCCGCGGTGATCGAAACGTCGAACACGTAGGCGAACTCCTGGGACTGGGCGAGTTGCACGGCAACCGACTCGAGAACGGCCCGACCCATGTCGTCGACGAAATCTGGAACCGAGTGGTCGATCGTCGTATCAAGGGCGTTCGCCCACCCATCGATGAAGCCACTCGCAGTGATGTTACCGATCTCCTCGATCGCGCTTTGCTGCATTCCATCACCGCTGGCTCCTTCGGGAAGAA
>CAZJZA010000226.1:0-2903 GCA_964550355.1 uncultured Halobacteriales archaeon | reverse complement strand
ACGGAACTGTAGGGGAGGTATCTGGTCCAGGACATCGAGTTCCGGGTCCGGGAGGACACCACGCTCACGCTCGAGGGCACCGAACTGGCGGTCGAGGCGGTCCTCGCCGTCTGGACGGCAAACGGGAACTACCTCGTGGCCGGCGGGGCCTATCCGGCCGAGAACTTCGCCCGCGTCACCGAGGCCGATTTGAGCGATGCGATCTCGGTCACGATCGATGTGGACCTGGGGCTGACCCCCGACGCCTACCGCGAGGAACTCTTCGAACTCGTCAGGAACGTCGCGTAACCGTCTTATTCGAGCCAGTCGGCGAGTTTCGTGAGTGCGCGTGCACGATGTGAAATCTCGTTTTTCTCGGCCATTGATAATTCGGCGAACGTCCGTCCCTCGTACTCGAAAATCGGATCGTACCCGAACCCGCCCTCACCGCGTGGGGGGACGAGCCGTCCCTCGACTCGACCTTCGAACGTTTCGACTGTCTCCCCGTCCGCGTAGGCGACTGCACACCGAAACGAGGCGGTTTTATCGGGCAGGTCGGCGGCCAGGGACCAGACCCGCTCGATGCCCAGCGTGTCATCGACAAAGGCGGCGTAGGGGCCGGGGAACCCGTCGAGTTCGTGGATGTAAAAGCCGGTATCGTCGACGATGACCGGGTCGGACCCATCGAGGGCCTCGAAGGCTTCTCTGGCCCCACGGGTGGCGATATCCGCGACATCCTCGGCCTGCACCTCGACGTAGTCGTATTCGACCTGGGTCACCGCGGTGTCGCCGAGGTGCTCACTGGCTTCGGCGGCCTTCTCGGCGTTTGTCGTCACGAACCGGAGCATATCCTCGACTCATCGACGGACACAAAAGGGGTTCCGCTTTCGCTGCCCGTGCCCCGAGATCGGCTTACTCGTCGATGATGACGTCGACTGGTTCTTCTTCCTCCTCACCCTCCGGACTCGTCTTCTCCTGGTAGAGAAGCGCCCCGGCGAGACCGATGACCAGCCAGGACCGCCAATTCGCCAGGTTGAGGGAGTAGCCGATCCCGAAGGGCGTCTCGACGATCATCCCCTTTCCCGGCTGCCAGTAAGCAGAGAGGAGGCGCTTGAAACTCGGGCGTTCGAAGTTGTACGGGATCCCGAATATCGTCCCTGAAGCGTCTTGGCTCATACTTCCCAGTAGGTGTGCAGGAGCCTAAATCGTTGTGGGAGGTTTGCAGAAACCTGAACCGTTGTGGGGTGGCATGCAGAAACCCGAACCGTTGTGGGGAGGCATGCAGGAGCCCAAACCGTTGTGGGGCCACCAGTCACCGGACTCGCCCCGACGTTTATCACGGATGACGGGACCAACCCGGACCATGTAGCCGCTTGCCAGGTCGGTAGCCGGACCGCGTTGCGGTCACCACTGTGGGCCCCGCAGTGAGTGGGAGACCCCGGCCTGCGAATACTCCCCTGCCCGCCCCCTGGGGTAGATCCACTCCTCGGCTCACTGGTAGCGACCGCGCCCTTCGATCTCCCGCAACCGGTCGATGACGGCCTCGTCGCCCGTCTCGGCGTACCGATCTTCTGCCGCTTCCGCCAGTTCGTCCGGGTCGACCGCCGTGCCGTCAAGGGACTGCTCGAAAACGTGGAGGTCCATCGCGTAGTCCTCGACGTCGTCCGTCGAGTAGCCCAATCCGAAATCGATGAGTACCGTTTCGGGTCCCGATTCCACCTCGCGCACCCGAACGTTGCGAACGGTCGGATCGCCATGGACGAAGCCCGCCTGGTGAATCGTCGCCAGATGGGCCCCGACCTCGGCCACGCGAGCGGTGGTTAGCCCATCTCTGAGGTCCCGCTCTCCGACCCGCTCGAATTCCATCGTCGTGTCGTCGAGGTCGATGTCGCGCACGATCGGCGTCGGCACGCCCAGCTTGCGGGCCGCCTGTGTCAACCGCGCCTCCTGGACGGTTCGCTCCCGTCTGAGTCGTTCGTCGAGTTCGGGGTGTCGGTACGATTTTGGCCGCCGCTCCTTCCGGACGAGGTCGTCCACGAACTCGATGACGGCCTCGGCACCGGCGAACTCGGCCGTCGGATTGATCGAATCGGGATCGGGCCGGGAGCGCCAGGTCACGGGCACCTGATCCGGGCGAAAATCCGAGTCGATGCCCGAGTTCTCGATCGGGATGGTGTCCCCGGCCTGGGCCATCATCGCACCGAGCACGGCGATCATTCCCGCGTTGTCGCGGAGCAGCTCCGGCTCGGGAGCATAGAACCTCGCTCCGCGCTGGCTGGTCATCTCCTCGAGCATCTCCCGGAGGCGTTCGTTCTGGCCCACGCCGCCCCCGAGGACGAGTTCGTCCCGGCCGGTGAGCGAAAGCGCCCGCTCGGCGACTTCCGTGAGCATCGCGAAGATGTTCTCCTGAAGGGCGAAACTCACGTCTTCGACGGGGACCCCCTCGGCGTAGGCGTCCTTGGCCGCGCTCATGATGCCCGAGAAAGAGAAGTCCATCCCCTTGACGACGTAGGGAAGGTCGATGTACTCTCCATCCGTTGCTGCCCGCTCGACTTTCGGCCCGCCGGGGTGAGTCCACCCGACGTGGCGGGTGAACTTATCGAGGGCGTTGCCCACGCCGGTGTCCATCGTTTCGCCTAACACCCGGTAGCGGCCGTTCTGGAAGCCCAATACGTGGGCGTTCGCGCCGCTCGCGTTCAGACAGATCGGCGAGTCAAAGCCCGACTGCTGGCGCCCGATCTCGAGGTGCGCGATCATGTGGTTGACGCCGACGAGGGGCACGTCGAGTGTGCCCGCAAGCGTCCGCGCGGCCGTCCCGACGATCCGGAGACACGGGCCCAGTCCAGGGCCACGGGAAAATGCGACCGCGTCGATGGGCCCCTCGGCCGCGTCGTGCGCGGTTTCGTCGACGTCGGGAATTGGGA
>CAZJZA010000225.1:0-2908 GCA_964550355.1 uncultured Halobacteriales archaeon | reverse complement strand
ACCAGCCCGTAGTCGTGGGTTTCAGCGACTTTCGACAGTGCAGCCCTGGCGTCGAGGCCCGTGCCCTGTGCGGCCCACCCGGCTTCGCCGACCTCGTAGACAGTTCGCTCTGGTTCGGTATCCCCTGCTCGAACGATTCCGACCGATCCGCGTTCCTCGAGCCGATCGAGTACCGGTTCGAGGACGCTATCGGTCTCGATAGCTGGTCCCGTGACGATTCCGAGAGCCTGCATGTGCCCATGCACGGGCGGGGGCGCTTTGTAGGTGTCGTAGGCGGTGGATAGTCCCCCTGTTGATGGTGTCATAGGCGGTGGATAGTCCCTCTTTGGTGGTTGTCATCGGACGGTGGACTGTCCCTCTGTTGGCGGCAATGGATCGACCGTTAGTGGCAAAGGATTGATCCATTGTCGGTGTAGGCGAATTCACGGGCAATGGATACCAATCCTTAAGACCGCTACCGGGTTATCTGGCGGCAATGAGGGTAGTGATTTCTCTCGGTGGCAGCGTTCTCGCGCCGGACCTCGACGAGTCGTCGATCCGGGCGCACGCCGAGGCCATCGAACAACTGGACGCAACAGGGGTCGAACTGGGGCTCGTGGTCGGCGGGGGCTCGGTTGCCAGGGACTACATCGAGACCGCACGAGCGCTGGGGGCAAACGAGATTGCTCTCGACGACATCGGCATCTCGGTCACCCGGCTCAATGCGCGATTGCTCATTGCCGCCCTGGACGGGATCGCCGCACCGAGCCCGATCGAGAGCTACGATGCGGGACTCGAAGCGATGCGTCGCGGGGACGTCCCGGTGCTGGGTGGTGTGACACCGGGCCAGACCACGGATGCTGTCTCGGCAGCACTCGCGGAGTACGTCGAGGCCGATCTTCTGGTTTACGCCACCAGCGTGCCGGGGGTGTACACGGCGGACCCGGACCTGGACGAGGACGCCGAGCACATCCAGTCGATGACCCCGAGCGAACTCGTCGACGTGATTGTCGACACCGAATTGATCGCCGGGAGTTCG
This sequence comes from uncultured Halobacteriales archaeon, assembly GCA_964550355.1. GTDB lineage: Archaea > Halobacteriota > Halobacteria > Halobacteriales > Halobacteriaceae > Halodesulfurarchaeum. Next base: position 1,890 of record CAZJZA010000225.1, on the reverse strand, counting down.
GCCCCGGTCGACCTGCTCGCGGCCAAACTAATCGAACGCTCCGGGATGCGGACTATCGTTCTCGATGGAACCCGACCGGATCGGCTGGTTGATGCGGTACTGCGGGGCGAGCACGAAGGAACCGACGTGACACCCGACGGGACGGAAACGAGCATTAGCGCGTGGGAGCGTGAGTGATCGTGCCCGGAGCCGATAGCGGGGCCGAATCGGAGGATCCGTACGTCCTCGATGCCCCCGAGTCGCGACGGGACTTCTGGGCCGACGTGGTCGCCGACCTGATACTCGATCGAGACCCCGAGGAGCCGATTGTCATCAAAGGCGGGATCTCCCCGTCCGGGGTCCCGCATTTCGGGAACATGAACGAGATCGTCCGGGGCTACTTCGTCGCCGAAGTCCTGAGAGAGCGGGGGTATGACGTCCGGCAGGTGTTCACGAGTGACGATCGGGACCCGTTGCGCAAACTGCCCCGAAAGTTGGCGGCCCTGGATGGCGAAATCGTCGATTTGGGTGACGTTAATGCCGCCGCACTCGGTCGGAACCTCGGCAAACCGTATACGGACATTCCGGACCCCTTCGGCTGCTGTGATTCGTATGGGGCCCATTTCGCCGCCCTCGTCGAGCGATCCGCCTCGCTTCTCGATATCCCGGTCGAGATGATTTCCAACACCGAGCGCTACGAGGACGGCTCGTTCGAATCGGTCACGCGGACCTTCCTCGAACGCCAGGAGCGAGCCCGGGAGGTGGTTTCGGCCTACCAGGACAAGGTGGACGCCGACTACGTCCCGTTCAACCCGATCTGTGCCAACTGTGGCAAAGTTACTGAGACGGTGACCGACGTCGACCTCGATGCGTTACGGGTCTCTTACCGGTGTACGGACATGGAGGCTGGTGACCGGACGATCGAGGGGTGTGGACACGAAGGGACCGCCACGCTCCGGCAGGGCAAACTCCCGTGGCGATTCGAGTGGCCCGCCCAGTGGCAACTGCTCGGCGTCGACCACGAACCCTTCGGCAAGGACCACGCAGAAGGCTCCTGGCCGAGCGGCGTGGACATCGCCCGCTCGGTCCTCGACCACGAGCCCCCGGTCCCGATGGTTTATGAGTGGTTTACCCTCGACGGTGAGCCGTTTTCGTCTTCAGCGGGGAACGTCATCCTCGTCTCGGAAGTCCTCGAGTTTCTCGAGGCCCCGGTCGTCCGCTACTTCTTCAGCAAGGACCCGCGGAAGGCCCGTGATTTCTCGATCGAACACGCAGATCAACTGGTCGCGGAGTTCGACCGGCTGGAAGCGACCTACTTCGGCGAAACAGAGGTGGACGAGGACGAGCGGGCCAGGGCGGAGCGAGTGTACCCCCTGCTCGTGGAGGAAATCCGCCCGGAGCGGATCCGGATCCCGTTCAGTTTCGCTGCCGTCCTCGGGATGACCGACGATCCGGCTCTTCGCGAGGAGATCGCACGACGCGAGGGTCACATTCCCGAGGACGCCCCGGAATGGGCCGTCGAGGCAGCACTCGATCGGGTCGAGCGTGCCCGGGAGTGGGCCCGCCGCACCGACAACGCCTTCAACTACGATCTCAAGCGCGAATCAATGCCCACAGTCGACGTCGACGAGGCGACGGCGGCGGCACTCGACTCCCTCGCCGATTTCATCGAAAGCGGAGCGAGCCCAGAGGATATCCAGGGCGAGATCTACGAGACGGCCCGCCGGCACGACATCGACGTGGGTGACTTCTTCGAGACGGGTTATCGCCTCTTCTTCGACCAGGCGGAGGGCCCGAAACTCGGCACGTTCCTCGGCAAACTCGATCGGGAATTCGTCCTGGCGCGACTCCGGCGGGAACGCTGAAAGAGCCACAATCCGAACGCCTTTCCTTTCCGGGGCCCCGTGTCTC
>CAZJZA010000224.1:0-2948 GCA_964550355.1 uncultured Halobacteriales archaeon | reverse complement strand
AGACCCGCACCCACTAGACGTGCCGGCCGGTCGCCCCGGCGGCGGCCTGAAGGACCTGTTTTGCTGCCGGGGCCACGTCGACCCCGATGCCGTCCCCGTAGAGGATCGGGACGATCGGATTCTCCGGGACCGTCAGTTCGTCGCTCGTTTCGTCGTACGTGACCGGCTCCCCCTCGGCGGGGACCGATACGCGATCGTAGCTCATAGGCGAGCGGAGAGCGGGGCCACCCAAAAGGACTGCCCTTTGCCCGGACCGGGAGACTTTCGCCGGGCCGGTCCAAGAGCCGGTATGCACATTCTCGCACACGGGGGCGCGGGCGGCACGTCCGGGGAGCCAGCGGAGCGACAGGCTGTCCTCGACACCGCCGTGGAGCGTGGGGCCGAAGCCAAAACGCCTCTGGATGCGGTCGAGATGGTACTCAAACGACTCGAGAGCGACCCCCGATTCAATGCCGGCGTCGGCGGAGCCATCCAGAGCGACGGCGTGAGCCGAACCGATGCCGGCCTGATGACCGGGGAGGGAAAAGTCGGGGCCGCGGCGTCGATGCCCGGCGTAGAACACGCAGTCAGCGCCGCCCGGGTCGTCCTCGAAGAGACGCCGCACGTCCTGCTTTCGGGCCGCCACGCCACCGAACTGGTTGCCGAGTACGGCGTCGAAACGGGTCGCGACCTGTGGTCGGATAACTCCCGAGAACGGTGGAGCAAGGCCCCCACACCCCCCGAAAACGGCCCCCGATCGCAACTCGACTGGGTGCACGAGCGGTTCGGCGGCACGGACACCGTGGGAGCGGTGGCCACTGATGGCGTGTCGATCGCGGCGGCGACCTCTACTGCGGGGCGCTGGTTCGCCCTCGCCGGACGGATCGGGGACGTCCCACAGGTGGGAAGCGGGTTTTACGCGAGCGAAACCGCCGCCGCGAGCGCCACGGGGGCGGGTGAGGACATCGCGAAGGCCACGCTCGCCCGCGTGGCCGTCCAACACGTCGAGGACGGGGAGAAGCCGGCCGTGGCGGCCGACGCCGCACTCACCGAGTTCGGGGAACTGACCGGGTCAACCGCCGGGCTAATCGTCCTGGACCGAAACGGGAACCGGGGCGAAGCGTTTAATTCCACAGCCATGCAGACCGCCTCGATCACGCCGGAGTGACCCCGGGGGCCGCCACACCGACTGCGGCCGTCGCCGCAAGCGAAGCCGTTCGACGGGAGGCCAACCCACAAGCGCTTTTGCCCTCTCCACTGAATCCAGTGGCATGGCAGACGTGGACCTCGAAGCCGAGCGGTTCGAGAAGTATCGAGAGGCCGGGACGATCCTCCGGGAAACCATGGATGCGGCCGCCGAACGCGTCGAACCGGGTGTCTCGCATCTCGAAGTCGCGGAGTTCGCAGAGGAGCAGATCGAAGAGGCCGGCGGGAAACCGGCCTTCCCGGCGAACATCAGCATCGACGAAGAGGCTTCTCACGCCACGCCGGGCCGGGACGACGAGACCGAATTCGCCGAAGGGGATCTGGTCTGTCTCGACCTCGGGGTCCACGTCGACGGCTGGATCGCCGACGCCGCAATTACGGTCGACCTTGGGGATCATGGGTCCCTGATCGACGCGGCCGAAGACGCCCTCGACGCCGCACTCGACGTCGCCGGGCCGGGCGTCCATACCGGCCAGATCGGCGCGGCAATCGAGGAGACCATCGACGACGCCGGGTTCAATCCGGTCGTCAACCTGAGCGGGCACGGACTGGACGAGTACGATGCACACACCGGCCCGACCGTCCCGAATCGAGGCGTCGACACGGGTGTCGAACTCGAGGTCGGAGACGTCATCGCCATCGAACCCTTTGCCACGGACGGTCGGGGAACGGTCTCGGAGGGCCAGAAGACCGAGATTTACTCGCTTCAGACCGAGCGGTCGGTCCGGAATCGAAAGGCGCGAGAACTGCTCGAAACGGTGACCGAGGAATACGATCGGCTCCCCTTCGCGGCCCGATGGTTCGAGGGAGGCCGCACCGACATGACGCTGAACCGGCTGACACAGCAGAACGTTTTAGAGAGCTATCCGGTCCTGAAAGGAGAGGACGGCTCGGTGATCAGTCAGGCCGAGCACACGGTGATCGTCACCGAAGACGGCGTCGAAATCACGACCGAGTAACGGGATTTTGACCGGAATGAGCCGGGACCGGTCCCAACAGTTACCTCCCCGCCCGCATTGGGTTCTGTATGGATTCGATTTTCGCACCCTGGCGAATCGACTGGGTCGAGCGCGACCCGGCCGAAGACGACATCGAGGGGTGTGCCTTCTGCGAACTCCCGGAGCGAAACGCGGACCGCGAGAACCGGATCGTCGCCCGCAACGACGTGGCCTTCGTCCTCCTCAATAATTACCCGTACAACCCGGGACACGCGATGGTGATCCCCTTCGAACACACCGCCGAGTATCGCTCACTCGACGAAGAGACCCTCCTCGGGCATTCACGACTCACCCAGCAGACCATCGAGGCCCTGGACCGGGGGCTTTCCCCGGACGGGTTCAACACCGGCATGAATCTGGGGGACGGGGCCGCAGGCGGTTCGATCAACGACCACGTCCACACCCACGTCATCCCCCGTTGGCAGGCCGATACGAACTTCATGCCGGTCATCTCGGAGACGAAGGTGATCGTCGAGGCTCTCGAGGCCACCTACGAACGACTCCACGAGGCTTTCGAAACACTCGACGGCGCATCGGCTGAAGGGCTGGAGCGGGCCGTGGAGGTCTCGCGCTGATACGGTCGGTTCGAATGGAATCGAAAATTGCGGATCGGGGAAAACCATGCATTCCCGTATTGACATCGTCCCCACCCTGAAAGGCGGGGTTTTAGCCTTGTAATCCATAATCCCGGTTGAACCACTTTTCGTCGTGTCGCCGACACGGCCTATGCAATAGCCCTTATGTCGCCGAACCGGCCTATCCAGG
>CAZJZA010000223.1:0-2963 GCA_964550355.1 uncultured Halobacteriales archaeon | reverse complement strand
CACTCGAGTGACACTGGAGTTACCACTCCCAGGATCGGGCCGTTTCGACGAAGGTCTCGACGGATTCGACCGGCGTTCGTTTGTCCACGCCGTGTCCGAGATTGAGGATGTGTCCTTTCGGCCCGGCGACCTCGATGACCTCGCGAGTCCGTTCTTTGATGTATGATGAGTTGCCCAGAAGATCGGTCGGGTCGAGGTTTCCCTGCACCGGCGTCTCGCCCAGAATCGAGCGGGCCGCAGCCATTTCGACCGTCCAGTCGAGCCCGACCACGTCGGCACCGCTCTCCTCGAGCACGGGGAGTCGACCACCCATGTTGCGGACGAAGAGTATCGTCGGGACGTCGACGGCGGAGAGAATTTCCCGATGGAGCGGGAGAACGTACTCTCGATAGTCCGCCGGTCCGAGCAGGCCGGCATACGTATCGAACAGTTTTACGGCGTCCGCCCCATGTTCGACCTGGTATTTGAGGAACTCCGTGATCACGTCGGTAAACGTTTCGAGCAGATCTTCGAAGGCGTCCGGGTGCGCTGCCCTGAACCCGCGAACCGGCACGTGAGATCGAGAGGGTTCCCCCGCGACTGCGTAGGAGGCGAGTGTAAACGGACCGCCGGCAAAGCCCAGGGTCGCCGCCCGGTCGCCCACCTCTTCGCTCACGCGTTCGAGAAGGTCGCCGACGTAGTCCAGTCGCTCGGCAACCGGGTCGGCCTCTCGGGGGATTCCCGTTGGATCCTCGATCGGGTTGTCGATCACCGGCCCGACACCGGACTCCAGATGGTAGTCGATGCCGAGCGGTTCCAGGGCAACGAGGATGTCAGAATAGATGACCACGGCGTCTAGAGAGAAGCGTTCGAAGGGCTGGAGAGTGATCTCTGTCGCAACCGATGGCGTCGAAATCGCCTCGCGGAACGTGTACTCCGCCCGGACCGCTTGATACTCGGGTAGATAGCGACCCGCCTGGCGCATCAGCCAGACCGGTGGGCGCTCGGTGGCCTCACCACGCGCGGCCGCGAGAAAGGTATCCTTCATCACCCGAACTGGGGCCGGAGTCACCAAAAGGGTTCACTCCGCCACGCCCGACTTAGGGTTGGGTCAACCAGTAGAACTTGGGACCGAATCAAACAGGAGGACTCAGGATCGGATCGTACGATAGAGATTTAGGATCGGATCGTACGATAAATCTCGAGATAGGACTCGAGAAACGCCTCGTTCGAAAAATCAAGGAAGTTCTCGTCGAAGGATAACGACTCAAGATCCCCGGCAGCCGCGAGTCGGCGTGTGAGTTCCTCCGGACTCGTGGCGGTAAATCCACGATCCTCGTGGACGACCAGTTCGTGGGCACTCGAATTCTCGTGATATTCGACAATCGAGACACAGCCAGCCGCGAGGGCGCGAAGCAAGTCGTGTGTGAAGGGGGTGTATTCCGCGGTATGCACGTACACGTGAGCGGTTTTGAAGCGGGAGATTCGCTCCTCGACCGGCAAGTCCCCGACGAATTCTACGCGATCATCGATACGGAGATCCTTCGCCTGGCGTTCGTAAGCCTCCCGACGGGGCCCGTCGCCGATAACCGTCGCGTGCCAGTCGTACTCGCGAAATTCGGCGAGGGCCAAAAGGAGCGTTTCGAGGTTCGCCCCGTCGTCGAGCCGTCTCGAGTAAACGATGTCGCCACTCTCCGCCTCCTCTGCCTTCTGGATTAGTTCGACGTCGATTCCGGTCGGGATCACTCGGACCCTTCGCCCGTCGACCCCGTTTTCTCGGACGGTCGTTTCGACGGTTTGGGACGGAGTGACGATCAAATCCGCCGAGTGAAGGGCCCGCCTGCGAAGCCACCCGGAGAAACCGCTCTCTGAAGCCGGCGGGTCGTACCATTCCACCAGGAATCCGGCGTCTGAAAGCGTAGCCCCATATTGGGCACCGGCCGTCCACAATGGCGAATCACAGACTGCATGAACGACATCTGCGTCCGCCTCGCGAACCTCGTTCGCGACCCGCATCGGTGTGAGAACTGAGTTATTCGAACCGTTCCCGACGGCCCGGTAGGTGATCCCGTCCTGCTCGAACTCCTGGAAGTCACCCTGCCACCACCGGGATGTAAAATAGGTTACCTCGTGGCCCCGATCGGCGACCGCCGTCGCGAGTCGGTGGAGACGCGCCGCCACGTCGTCGCTGACGGGGTGATGAACTGTCGTCGCCGAAACGAAGGCCAGCCGCATACTACCGGCCACGACGAGCGTTTTAAAAAAGGTTTCAATTCCGAAGCGGGGCCAGGGGTTCGTCCGCCGGGCGAACTAATCGAGGCTCGTCGTCTCCCAATCGTGATCGAAGTGGGCCCCTTCCCGTCGTCTCGCACCCGGGGCGATCTGGATAAACTCGGCTTTCTCCCGGGCGACCGTAATCGATTCGGCACCGACGTAACTCAGTCCCGAGCGTATGCCCGCAAGAAACTCCGTCGTCACCGATTCGAGAGAGCCAACGAGCGGCGTGAGGGCCTCGACTCCCTCGTCCGCGGTCGGTTCCGCACTCTCCGTGTCGGTCCGATCATTGTTGGCTGCAGTCGTCGCCATTCCCCGCGATCGCTTATAGCGTTCCCCATCCCGCATCACGACTTCGCCTGGGGACTCCTCGGTCCCCGCGAAAAACCGACCCATCATCACGGTGTCCGCGCCGGCCATCAACGCCTTGACCGCGTCTCCGGAGTTTCGAATCCCTCCGTCTGCGATGATCGTCAGATCGAGGTCGGAAGCCGCTTCGGCAGCGTCCGACACGGCGGTCAACTGTGGCACCCCCGCGCCGGCGACCACCCGAGTCGTACAGTGCGATCCAGGTCCAATTCCGACTTTGGCCGCGTCCGCGCCCGAGGCGTAGAGATCTTCGACAGCCGCCGGGGTGGCGACGTGTCCCGCAATCAGCGGGACGTCGGGGAAATCGGTTGCCACAACGGAGACGGCGTGGCGGGCCACTT
>CAZJZA010000222.1:0-2971 GCA_964550355.1 uncultured Halobacteriales archaeon | reverse complement strand
GGTTTTCGGTCGACGTCGTCGACACCACCGGAGCAGGAGACGCGTTCGCGGCCGGATTCCTGGCCGCAACTGTCGGTGAACTCGGATTCGGGGCCGAGGATGGACCCGACCGAGACCTGGCCGGAGACGGACTCGATTACGAACGAGTTCTAGCCATCGCGAACGCCTGTGGAGCCCTCACCGTCACGAATCCGGGGGCGCGAACGGCTCCAGACGCTTCCGAGATCGAAGCGTTCCTCGAAGAGCGGGCACGCGAATAACACCAGACCGCTTTTTGAGGAGCCGCGTTTTCGAATGGTATGGGCAAACAGCCACACCTGCAGGTCGAGGCCGGGGATGTACACGAGATCGCGTTGCTGCCGGGTGACCCGGGGCGGGTCGACCGGATCGCCGAACACTGCACCGAGGCCACGACCGTCGCCGAGAACCGGGAATACAAGATCGTCAATGCAACTTACGACGGGGTCGATCTGACGATCACCTCGACCGGAATCGGCTCGCCCTCCGCCGCCATCGCCGTCGAGGAACTGGAAAACGTGGGGGTCGAGACGGTGATCCGGGTCGGAACGACCGGGGCGCTCCAGGCGGATATCGAAATCGGCGACATGGTCGTCGCCACCGGCGCGGCGAAAGACGAGGGCACCTCGAAGCGCTACGAGAAAAGCGAGTTCCCGGCGGTGCCTGATTACGACGTGCTCACGGCGCTCGTGGACGCCGCCGAGGCGAACGAGGAGCGCGCGGCCGGAACGGCCCCGGAAGGGGCGAGCGGCGACGCCGCGAGCCGAGTCTACGTCGGCCCGATCGCCACCGACGACGCGTTTTACGCCGAGACCGACGCGTTCGTCGAGGAATGGGAGGCCGGGGGGCTCCTCGCCGTCGAGATGGAGGCGGCCGCGATCTTCACGCTCGCCCGGCGCAAGGGGCTCGCTGCGGGTGCCATCTGTACGGTCGACGGGAACCTTGTCGCCGGAACACAGAAGGGCGAGGGCGAAGAGGAACTCCCTGAAAAAGCGAAGAACAACGTCGAGCGCGCGATCGACATCGCACTCGTCGCCGCCGCGACCCTCTCGACCTGAGCGGTTCGCATCGACTGAAAGCCTCTTTGCTCGGGACGCCAAAGACGGGGTATGGAGTGGAAGCTCTTTGCCGACCTCGCCGAGACCGCAGGCGAGAAGCGGGTCGCCGTGGATCCCGCCCCCGAGGCGACCGTTGGAGAGGCACTCGAAGGCCTGTTCGAGACCCATCCCGCCCTTCGCGATCGGGTACTCGAGGATGGCGAACTCGTCGACCATCTTAACCTCCTGGTCGACGGAGAGGACGTTTCGACCCTCGACGGCCTGGAGACGACGATCGAATCGACGGACGAACTGGCGCTCTTTCCACCGGTCAGCGGCGGGTAACCGGCTCCGTCGCCGAGATTAACCCCACTCGGACTGGGTGAGGTCCACACGAACGACGAAATCGGGTTCTTCTGCGAGTTCGATTCGATGGGCCGCCACGTCCGTGACCGCCCGGGACGTCTCGGGAATCAGCACTCGTGTTTTCTCGGCCCCGACTGCGGCCGCGTCGCGAGCGATCGCTGCCATGAGGTCCCCCGCGGCTGTCAGATCCGTCCAGGCAGCGACGCCGTACTCGGCCCAGGTGGTCGTCTCCTCCTCCGGGCCCCGGTCCACGACCCGGACGCGAGGGGCCATCCCGACGATCCGGTCGCGTTCGATCGCCAGCAGGGACTCCGATTCCGCCGCGTGCCGCAAGTCATCACGTGTCAGCTCGGAAAGCGCCCAGGGGACCTCGTCGTCGAGTCCTAGCCCATCGAGTGTTGCCCGTTCCGCTGACTGTTGCCAGTAGCTCCAGGCTGCGGCTGGGGAGTGAGAGACGGTACCCTCGACTCGTGCCTCGGAGTCTGGCTCCGGGTGGGCAAAGCGGAATTCGACACCCGGATCGAAGCCTGCCGCACGAGTGAGTCCGAGACCCATCACGTTCCAGGAGAAGACCATCGCCCGGCCGACCGTCGCGCCCGCCGTCTGTGCCCAGTCGAAGGCGGCGTGGATAAGGTCCCGGCCGACCCCTTTGTTCCGGTGGTCCGGATCCACCCGGAGGCCCTGGAACCAGGCTTCGTGCTCGGAGAGCAGCACGCTCCGGACGAGCCCGATTGGAGTCCCCTCGGCCTCGGCGACGAAGGTTTGCTGGCGGGGGCCATCCTCCGCGGCCCATTTCGGAAAGATCTTCGAGATGTAATCGCCGTCCTCGTACCGGTCCCAGGTCTGTTTAGTGAAAGCAGCGACCGCCTCAGTGTCCGCCACACGGGCCGGACGAATCCTCATTGCCAGGGGACAGAGCGGTCGGTTAGTTCCCCCGCGAGAGAGGTCTGCATCGCCGACTCGACGTCGGCCCGGTTGGCCAGCACCCACATGAGTTTCACCAGAGCCGTCCCGGGGAGCATGTTCTCGCCCTCGATAACCCCGGCTTCGAGGATGTCCCGCCCGGTGTCATAAACCCGGTCACAGACTCGCCCCTCCAGACACTGGCTGGTCATGACGACCGTCGTGCCACGGTCGGTCAACAGATCGAGTTCTTCGATCAGATCGGTGTGGACGTGCCCGAGCCCGGTCCCTTCGATGATTACGCCTTCTTTCTCACGCACCATGGCCAGACAGGTCGGATCCATCCCCGGCGTGAACTTCACGAGTTCGACCTCGGTTTCGAGGGCCGGCGCGGCAGCGAGTTCGACTGCGTCCCGCTCTCTATACTCTCGGCGGAACCTCACCTCGCCGGTCTCGTAGTCGACCTCGCCGAGTGGCTTCGCGCCGATCGTCTCGAAGGCGTCCCGCCGCGAGGTGTGGTTCTTCCGGACCCGCGTGGCCCGGTGAAGTGCCACCCGGTCGTCGGACTCGGTCTCGTGCATGGCGATCATGACCTCCGCCGCGTCGGCCATGGCCGCCCCGACCGGCCCAACCGCGTTGACCACGTT
>CAZJZA010000221.1:0-3001 GCA_964550355.1 uncultured Halobacteriales archaeon | reverse complement strand
GAAGTTGGAATCGCCGGAGTGCAAGGAGGTAGATAACTCCGGAAACAGAAAACGTGATCGGCGTTGGATCAATTCCCGTTTTGAGAATGTCAGCGATGTACAAAAAATTGGTGGCCCATGAGCCTGTCCGAAAAATATCGGCCAATCACCCTTCAATCTCCATCAGACTCAGCCCGAACGTTCCCTCATCTCACTCGTGACGCCCGGAATCCAGGTCGGCCGATAACTGACAATTAACAGTATGGCGACGGCTAAGAGGAGCGCTATCGTTGTTTTCCAGGTCCAGTCGCCAGCAACATAGAGCACTCCGAAAAGGATAATCAGCGGGAGACTGCGAATCAGAATCTGGCGCTTCGAGGGAAAAGTGTTCGTCGGTTCAAGTTCAAAGTCAGTCGTGTATCGGAGCACCGTCATGAGGGCGATGGCTACGACGGTTGTACCCAAGACAAGGAGGAAGTACACGAGTAGACTGTCTGGGACAATATTCAGATACATGTGAACGAACGACCATCCGACGAACGAGAGAAAGAACCAGGCCACTCCGCGGCGGCTTTCTTCCGAGATGACGATCCGACCGGAAAGAAGGAAATACGTACTAGCGGAAAGGAGCAGGCCACCGGCAGCCCAAGGAAAGAGCAACCACCCGACGGCAATGAGAATACGGTTACCAGCGTACTCACCAACTCCGCTCGTTCCCAGCGAGACGGCGAGTCCCGCGATTGAGAGTCCCACCTTCGTCGACGCTGGCAGTTCGATCACCCGCCGGAAGACGCCCATACCATTTCCTATCAGTGGGAGGAGTAAAAACGTGAGCGAGCTGTCCGTGTGGTTTTGTCGAGGGTAGCCCGTCATGATCGCCGCTCGAAAATCATTGCTTTTGCCAATACCAGATAATTGTCTCCATCCGAAACATCTCCCAAATATTAACTAGGCAGATGCCCTTTATTGCGTAAGATTCCGGCCGTGACGTCCAATTTTATCCGATACGATCAAGACCAGCAACACCTCCTCCCGAAGGATCTCTCGGAATGGGTCGAGGAGGACAGTCTCGAACGATTTGTCTCCGACACCATCGACTATCTCGACGAACAAAATCGCCTCGAACCGTTCTACCCCGAGGAAACCGTCGAAAACCGTGGTCGGCCACAGTATCATCCGGTGATGTTGCTCAAAGTCCTCGTTTTTGGATACGCGCAGGGCATTCGCAGTTCTCGGAAAATTGATCGACTCCTCGAACGTGACGTCGCCTTCCGCTACCTCGCTGCGAATCAACAACCCGATTTTCGCACCATCAGCACCTTCCGCAAAGACCACCGCCAGGACTTCAAGCACCTCTTCGTCGAGATTTTCCGACTGTGTCACCAGGCCGGCATGGCCCAGATGGGGGAAGTTGCGCTTGATGGCCGACGTGTCCAGGGGGATGCCGCCCTCGATCAGAATCGAACCCGGGAACAGATCGAAGTAGAGATTCAGGACATCCTTGATGAGGCTGCCAAAATCGATGAAGAAGAAGACGAGGAGTACGGCCCGGAGAACCGCGGTGACGAACTCCCTGCGGACCTCCAGGACCGGGAAAGTCGGTTGGAACGACTCCGTGAGGCGAAAGCGAAACTCGACGAGCAAGAGCAGGCGAGGAAAGAAGAACAGGCCGAAAAGATGCGTGAGCGTGAAGAAAAGGAAGCGGAGTCAGACGAGAAGATGCGAGGGCGAAAACCCACGCCACCCGAGGACATCGAACTCGACGAGGATGCGAAGGCGAACACGACCGACCCGGAGAGTCAGACGCTCAAAACGCAGGACGGCTGGAAGCAGGGGTACAATGGGCAGGCGATGGTGGACTGTGACTCACAGGTGATCGTCGCCCAGGCGGTCACGACCGACGCCAACGACAAACAGCAACTCGCGCCGATGTTGGAAGATTGCGAGGCGGTGAACGAACGGCTCCCGTCGAAGGTGTTAGCGGATGCGGGCTACTGGAGCAAGGCCAACGCCGAACTCGGAGACGAGCAGACGGAGCTGTTCATTGCCACCACGAAGGACTGGAAGCGGCGCAAAGAGCTACGGGAACAGGGGCCACCGCGGGGCCCGATTCCTGAGTCAGCCGGACCGAAGGAGCTGATGGAACGGAAACTACGAACGAAGCGGGGCAGAGACATCTATCGCAAGCGAAGTCAGAGCGTGGAACCGGTGTTCGGCCAGCACGTGAATCGGGGGCTGGATCGATTCATACTGCGTGGAAAAGACGGTGCCGCGGCGGAGTGGTCGTTGTTTTCAGCGACGCATAACCTCTTGAAGCTCTGGCGGACGCGGTGGGAGTCAGCTGGCTGAGGAAAAGCGTCTACCTGGTCGGCATAATTCTTGTTGGAGTGGGGGGTCTTCGTCAGTGAGTTGGCTCAGGTCCCGAGTCAGACGTCCCTGCCAAGACCGTCGAGGTGGTTTTCTCAGACAGGCTCCCATGGAGCAAACAATGCGAAAAGGAGTGCGTAGGCTTGTTTTCGAAATGTGAACGTTTGGCTCATGATCAAATCGATCAGTAATGCAACCCCAACACCACCGAGGGTGTAAGTATAGATCGTCACGATCCAAAACCAGACACCTCCGGTTTCATTCTGAAGGACGCCATTTCCCACATATCCTACGACCCCGACCGTCAAAAGATCTTGATTTGGGCCTAAGGCAACGAGTACGATTGTAAAAAGTGGAATTGTGGAGAGGAGGGCAATATATCGCTGTTTGAGGTATCTGTCACGACCTGTATAAGCTATGGCAAAGAGAATCCATCCTAGCGGAATTGCTACGACACCGATCCACATCACGCTCATCCAAAACAACTTCTCCTCGACGGTGGGAGCACGGAGCCGAAAGATGAGCGAGATCGACCACCATACTTGTCCACTTAATAATAATGCGAGCGGTCTTGCTCCGGGTTTTGTTCCTTCTCTCCACGCCAAAATTGCTGCTGCTGACCCGCCGACCACGGAAATAAAAAGCGCTGCAAGTA
>CAZJZA010000220.1:0-3023 GCA_964550355.1 uncultured Halobacteriales archaeon | reverse complement strand
TTGCGACAGGCCGTTTTCGCTCGTAATCGACCAAATAACTCGTTTCCAGCAACTTCATTCGGATCGACCAAAGGCGCTTTCAAGACGGTCGTCTAACTCGTCCAATCCCTGCTCAAAGTTCACATCTTCTAACGCGCCGAATCCGCGTTTGAACTGACTCTCCCGGTCTGTCAACCGCGAAAGGAGGTCGGAAAAACTCTCGTTCGGTCGCTTCTGTGCACGTAACTGTTCGTACACCTCTTCGCGAACTCGAATCGTTTTCGTCCCCATGTGTAGATGTGTACGTCCACATGGACATATTCGTTTGGGTGACTCAGAGAAGATGAGGACTCGATTCGGGTGCCCACCTCCAGACACAGTAGGTACGCTTATAGCCCTGGAATAGTAACTCACAATTTGAGTAACTATGACCATCCTGATCACTGGCGGCGACGGCTACATGGGCTGGCCGACCGCCCTCAGAACGGCCGAGCGGACCGACGAACGCGTTTTGCTCGCGGATAATTTCGCCCGTCGTGAATGGGTCGAGAACATTGGCTCCCGCAGCGCGACGCCCATCGCACCGATCGAGGTGCGAATCGCTGCGGCGGAAGAAGTTCTGGGCATCACGAACCTCTCATTCGTCGAGGGTGATCTCGCGAACAAGGACTTCACGGACGAACTTCTCGCCGTCCACGAGCCAAGAGTGATCGTTCATACCGCAGCGCAACCCTCCGCGCCGTACTCGCAGATCAACGGCGAGCGGGCGAACTACACCCAGCATAACAACATGCAGGCCACGCGGAACCTGCTCTGGGGACTGGAGGAGCAGGACCTCACGGACACACACTTCATCGAGACGACGACAACAGGCGTCTACGGTGCCCCCGAGTTCCCGATCCCAGAGGGTGGCGCGACGATGGAGAACCAGGGCGAGACCGACGACGTGCCCTTCCCCGCGATGGCCGGGAGTTGGTACCACCTTACGAAGAGCCACGACGCCGCGAACATGCGGCTCGCTCACTCGCAGTTCGGGATTCCGATCTCGGACGTTCGCACGGCGATCACGTATGGTGCAGGCACTTCCGAAACGCAGGCCGACGACCGGTTGGCGACTCGCTTTGACTTCGACTACTACTTCGGCGTGGTCGCTCACCGCTTTGCCGCCCAGGCCGTTGCCGGCTATCCGATGACCGTCTATGGGAAAGGCGAACAGCGCAAGCCGTTCATCAGTCTGGAAGACGCAGTCGAGGGACTGGCCCGGCTCGCGCTTTCGGATCCCGAGGAGCGGCCGGATGACCTGACGGTCTACAACCAGGTCACTCGGGCGATCAGCATCGTCGAAGTCGCCGAAACAATTGCCGAGGTGGCCGGTGAGTTCGGCTACGACGTGAGCGTCGAGCACTTCGAGAACCCACGCGACGAGGACGAGACCCACAAAATGGAGATCGAAAACGACCGCTACGCCGACCTCATCGATGGACAAAGCGTGACCTTCGAGGAGGGCATGCGCGAGACGATCGGCACCATCAGCGTGTACGAGGACACGATCACCGCCTTCGAGGACCGGTTCCTCCCCGGCGTCCTCGAAGACTGAGATGGACGTCCTCGTCACCGGCGGCCTGGGCTACATCGGCAGCGCGCTGGTCCCGTACCTGCTGGACCAGGACGACGTCGATGAGGTCACCATCTTCGACAACCAGTCGACAGGAAGCCCGCGCAATCTCTTCGGGATCGGGCTCGGAGCGGACGCGAACCCGACGGTCTATTCCGGGGACGTCAGGGATTACGGAGCCGTCGAAAATGCAATGCGAGGCGTGGATGCGGTGATCCACCTCGCCGCGATAACCGGGGCGGAAAGTACACACGAGCGCGAAGACGAGACCTTTGCTGTCAACTACGAGGGGACCGAAAACGTGGTTCAGGCAGCGGAGAAGTACGAGATCGAGACGGTGGTCTTTGCCTCCTCGTGCAATCTCTACGGGCGGGCAACGACTGCAGACATCACCGAGGAGACCGAGCCCGATCCGCTAAACCCGTACGCGGAGTCGAAATACGAATCAGAACAGTTGCTTCGAGAGGCCGCAGAGGAGAATGGGTTTTCTGCAACGGCACTCCGGATGAGCACGAACTTCGGGTACGCGCCGGGCGTTCGATTCAATCTGGTGGTCAATCACTTCGTCTTTCGGGCGCTGACGGATCGGCCACTGACCGTTTACGGTGACGGGACCAACTGGCGGCCGTTCATCCACGTCAAAGACGCTGCGCGGGCGTTTGCGCACGCGGCGTTGAATCCTGCGCAGTACGACCATCTGGTCTACAACGTCGGGGCAAACGACCAGAACTACCAGATCCGGGAGATCGCAGAGATCGTGAGAGACGAATTGGACACCGACCTCGAGATCACGTACCTCGAAGATCGGAAGCCAGGGCCGTCCTATCACGTCAATTTCGACCGTCTGGCCGAAGAGACTGACTACGAGCCGACCGAAACGCTTCGCGAGGGGATTCGAGATCTGGCCGCACAGTTTGAACAATGAGCAGCGAGATTGTCACCCATGAGCACTGAAACTGAAACGAACCCGACGATCGCCGTCACCGGCGCGGCCGGGTTCATCGGCAGTCGCGTCGTGCGCGTCATCCAGGACGAACACCCCGAATGGGACCTCATCGCCCTCGATAACTTCTATCTCGGTGAGGTTCGACAGATTGGTGATATCGAAGTCGAGTACGTCGACATCCGGAACCGGGACGTCCTGGAAGAAACGCTTGAGGGGGCCGATATCGTCCTCCACCTCGCGGCTGTCAGCGGGGTTGATGACTGCACGAACAACCCGGATCTCGCTTACGAGGTCAACGTGCAAGGAACGAACAACGTCGCCTGGTTCTGTCGGAAAACCGGTGCGGGACTCGTCTTCCCGTTCAGCATGGCCACGCTCGGCGACCCGGACGAGTTCCCGATCACCGCCGACCTCGAACGGGATCCGATGAACTGGTACGGCCGGACGAAGGTACTGGGAGAACGAGCCATCGAGACGTTTGCC
>CAZJZA010000219.1:0-3025 GCA_964550355.1 uncultured Halobacteriales archaeon | reverse complement strand
AGACTGCGGCCCAGGAAATTCACGAGGAGTTCGCCGATCATCTCGACATCGAACTCGAGGACGTCTCCGCCCGGCTCGACCGGCTCGTCTCCGAGTACAAGGTCCCACTCTCAGAAGCGCGTCGCAGCGTGGAGAATCACTATCTGGAGGAGGCCGGGCTCGAACGCGACGACCTGGCCGGCAGTAGCGAAGCGGAGGTATCGGTCGCCGACATCGAGGCACCCGAGCAGTGGGTGAGTCTCACCGCCCAGGTCGTCGACCTCTGGGACCCCCGCAGTGACGCGGTCGCCCAGGTCGGCCTCCTCGGCGACGAGAGCGGCACCATCAAGTTTACCGCCTGGGCCAAATCCGATCTCGAACCCCTCGAAGAGGGGTCGGTCTACCGCCTGGAGAACGTCGTTACCGACGAGTACCAGGGGCGGTACTCGGTCAAACTCAACAAGACGACCGAGATCACCGAACTCGACGAGGAGATCGAGGTCGGCGACGACGATTCCACCATCGAGGGCGCGCTGGTCGACATCCAGTCGGGAAGCGGGCTCATCAAGCGCTGTCCCATAGAGGGGTGCACTCGCGTGCTCCAGAACGGGCGGTGTTCGGAACACGGCGACGTCGAGGGCGAGTTCGATCTCCGCATCAAGGGCGTGCTCGACGACGGAAAGTCCGTCCAGGAGGTCATCTTCGACCGGGAGATGACCGAGGAACTCACCGGCATCGACATCGAGACGGCAAAGGAGATGGCCCAGGACGCCCTCGACACCACCGTCGTCGCCGACGAGATGGAAGAAACGGTCCTCGGCCGGTACTACAGCGTCACGGGCCCGATCATGGGTCGCTACCTCCTCGCGAACGAGGTCGAGGAACTCACGGAGCCGGTCGATCCAGACGAGGTCCTCATCAGAGCGAGGTCGATGTAAATGCCTGACAACACGACTCCCATGCGGGAAACGGCCCGTCGCGTGTTCGCCACGGAACTCAACGACGCGACGTTCACGTTCAAGGAAAGTGAGGACGACCGGGCACCGGTGTATGCCCTCCTCCCCACCGGCGAACAGGCGAACCGGGTCTTCGTCGTCGGGACGCTGACCGAGACCGAGGACGTCGGCAAAGAGCAAGAGTACTGGCAAGGCCGCGTCGTCGATCCGACCGGGACCGTCTTCGTCTACGCCGGCCAGTACCAGCCCGAGGCCGCCGGGGCTCTACGGGAACTCGAAACGCCCACCTACGTCGCCGTCGTCGGGAAGCCCCGCACCTACGAGACCGACGACGGGACGGTCAACGTCTCGATCCGTCCCGAATCGATTACGGTCGTCGACGAAGCGATCCGAAGCCGGTGGGTCAAAGAGACCGCCGAACGCACCCTGGACCGCCTCGAAACCCTCGATTCAGAGTCCAACGAGTACGGTATCCGGGCCCGCGAGGAGTACGATGTCGATCCCGGTGTCTACCAGTCCGCCGTGGTCGAAGCCCTGGAGAGCCTCGACGAACTCGAGGACGAACCGGTCGAGGCCTGATCCCGGAGCCCGTGACAGCCGTCTGACGAACCCTTAAGGAGATAGCCGCGGTAGTCCGGTTCATGGGAAAGAAAAACAAGACGATCTCCTTCAGGGTCAGCGAGGACGCCTTCGAGGCGCTCCGAGAGATCGCCGAGGAGCGTGACATCTCCCTCTCTGCGGTTTTCCGAGATTACGTCGACATGCTCGTCGCCCACGAGGGCAAGATTCGGGTCGTCCCGGAAAACGACGTGCGGGAGGTCGACGCCGAGGAGTTCCCGCCCCGGGTCGAGGTACCAAAGAGCTTCGTCAGGGAGCACGAGCGCCTCGAACTCGAAGCCCAACACCTCCGGGACCAGCTTCAGGAGCACAAGGAGTATATCACGCGCCTGCAGAGTGCCCTCGATACCGAAGAGGCGATCGAGGAGATCGTCCACCTCGAGGACCTCGACGAGGAAGTCGGGAACGGGAACTCGACCGACAGCTACCAGATCGGGTAGTCACTCGTTTTCCGGGAGGGAGTTGTCGGGCTGCCGTAACTGCCGATCACAGCAATTCCCGTTTCCGTCGAGCCGCCCGGCTCGCCGCCTCCTCCCGCCCATCGACCCGGGCAATTTCCTCGACGGCTTCGAGGGTTCGAACGGCATCGTCGAGAAACGAGTAGATGTCTCCCGGGTAGGCATAGAGCATGTAGTCCTCAGTCATCACGTCGACGATCGATTCTGGTTCGAGGTTCCGGGCCCGGAGATCGAGGAGATACCGAATGAACTTGCGTTCGGGATGGCCGCAGTACGGATTCGACTCACATGTACAATCGAGGAAGTCTTCGGAGAAGTCGAGTACCTTCTCGCGGTTCGCTTCGTCGAGTTTCTCCAGGTCGCCCTGGAAGAGGAGGTCGAGGGTCGCCCCGGAGAAGGCGTTTTTGGGGAAGGAGACCTCGAGCTGGGAGGCGAGTTGCCGATGATTTTTTACGTAGATCTTGTCCGTGATCGCCACGCGTGTCCTGTCGTAACCGGGATCGGCCCAAAAGCGTGTCGGGCGGAGCCCCAGCATGTTCAATGGCCCCCATGTCGTAACGTATTTGGGCGGGAACCACTTGCGTTCAGGCGTGTCCGGGTTAGGGTAGTGGACTATCCTTCAGCCTTGTGGAGGCTGAGACGCGGGTTCAATTCTCGCACCCGGACCTTCTCAGAGCACTCGAACCGTCGAGGGTGTGGTCCGTCAGGACCCACCCCGACGTTCGATGGGCGTGTGCAAGCCGTAGTGCGAAATTGAACGACGGAAGGGGCAGTCTCGCGAACGGAGTGAGCGAGGAAGCGTCTTCAGGTAGTTCAACTTCTCGCACCCGGACCTTTTCCACGACGACGCGAAGCGAGGAGTGGAAAGGCCGGAAGGAGAGAATTGAA
This sequence comes from uncultured Halobacteriales archaeon, assembly GCA_964550355.1. Lineage (GTDB taxonomy): Archaea > Halobacteriota > Halobacteria > Halobacteriales > Halobacteriaceae > Halodesulfurarchaeum. The sequence goes on along the minus strand of CAZJZA010000219.1, from coordinate 126 downwards.
TCAGACCGAGGTTCTGTGGAACACAGGTTCTCGGGCGTGGTTCAACTTCTCGCACCCGGACCTTCTTCCGCGAACAAACTACGAGCCCGTGCTCCGCCAGGAGCCGGCGAGTGTGTGAGCGGTGAG
>CAZJZA010000218.1:0-3030 GCA_964550355.1 uncultured Halobacteriales archaeon | reverse complement strand
AGTCCGGGCCGCTACGTGTCCGCCTCCCACCCCGTCGAGGCCGTATTCCTCGATGATACGGCCGACTTTGCTCGGCCGACCTCGGCTCCCTCCACTGTTGGGTCCGTTTCCGGGCATCGATCAGATCTCCGTTATGCGGGAATAGCGTTCGTCGAGCGCCCGTGCGTCCTCCGGGAGCAGGGCGATGATGAGGTACGAGACGTGACTTTTGAAGTACTCGACGAGACGGGCGATACGATCGCTGTCCAGAGCCTCGACCGAGTCCAGAAGCATGAACGGGACCGTCTCTTCCACCTCGTGAACCAGGTATCCGGCGAGGGAGAAGACGAGCCCGGTCACCTCCCGCTCACTTTCGCTGAGGTGGTCGATCGTGTCCTCGTACGCCGTCCCCGCAGCATCACTGCGGACGACGTGGATGCGGAATTCGGTTTCGTCGTCTCTCTCCGCGTCGCGGCGTTCGATCCAGATCCGGGTAATGTTCGAATACCCCATGATCTCGAGGATCTCTTCCATCCGGTCGTTGAACTCCGAGACGGCTTCCGTTTCGATTCGCTCGACCCGGGTTCGCAACTCGGTGAGTTCTTCGGTGACCGCGTCGCGCTCGGTTTCGAAATCCGCCTGGCGTTCGAGACGCGTTTCGATCGACTCGAGTTCGGATTCCACTTCCTCCCGTTCGGATTCGAGGCGTTCGATTTCCAGTTCGAGGCGATTGGCCTTCTGGTGGAGGCCGAGGAGTTCGTCGTGGTGCTGGGCAAATTCTTGGGCCTCGATTTCGGATTCTGCGGCCTCGATTTCGTCTTCGAGTTCGGCCCGCCTGATTTCGAGATCGTCGATCGTCTCCTCCCGGGATTCGATCTCGTTTTCGACCGCGTCGAGGTCTCGTTCGATCTCGCGTCTCCGTTCCCGTTGCTCCTCGAGGGTTTCGGCTTCGTGGGCAAGCGACTCGATCTCCTCATCGAGGGCGTTGACCCGGTCTAGTTTGTCCGATCGCAGTTCTCGAAGCCGTTCGATCGTCTCGGCGATCTGTGAGCGCTCGACCGCCGAACCACACGTCCAACAGGTCACCGTTTCACCCCCCACGAGTTGGTCAGTGACTTCTCCCTCGTCTCCACGAAACTCGGAAAGGGCGTTATCCTCCCCACCGAGGAGGTCCTCGTTGAACTGGACGAGGTTCTGCAGTTCGCTCACCTCGGATTCGAGGCGGGATTGTTCTCGCCGATGATTCGAGATGTGGGTTTCGATCGCTTCGCGATCTTCCGCGACGGCTTCGGGGACCGTTTCGTGTGCTTCTTCGAGTTCGATTCGCTCCGCTCTTGCGTCTTTGAGACTTTCGCGCTCGGCTTCTAACCGGTTTGTGACCGAGGACAACTCCGAGCGAAGCGTTTGGACGTCCTCGAGGGCCGATTCCATCGCCCGTTTCGTCTCTTGTGTCTCCGAAAGGTCCGCTTCGGTCCCGGCGATTTCTTCGCGGACAGATTCAAGCGTCTCCCGTTTTTCCGTTATGTCCGCTTCGATTCGGGTGGCCCGTTCGGTGAGTGCTGGTCGTTGGTCCCTGAGCGAATCGAGTGCTGCCAGTTGGTCGTCGAGTTGTGTCTTGCGGGCCTGTTTCTGGGCAATTTCGGCCTGGATTGCCGTCGTATCGATCGGTTCCATGATGACCGATCGCAGGTCCTGTCGTCGGATGACCGCTTGCCGTGCCGGGTTCGTTTCGAGGAGGAAGGCAAACGTCTCTGCCGGGGTCGGATCGTCGAGATATGGGTCGCCACTCGATCTGACTCCCGTGCCAGTCCGTTCGAAGTGTCGCGTGTAGGTTTCCCCGCCGATCGAGAGTTCGACATACCCCGAGTCCGCATCCGCCTTGAGTGATGGCTGATCGCTTCCGAGTGCGCCCATTATCGCCTGGAGAAAGGACGTCCTGTTCGTCGCGTTCTCTCCCTTGAGTACCGTTACGCCGGGCGGGAGGGAAACCTCGGTCTCCGAGATCCCACCAATGTTCTCCACGGAGACGTCGATCTGTGGGGCTTCAGTCGTCGATTGAACCATGCTATCTGCACATCTTCGTAATCACGTAAGTAGCTGATGGTGCCCCGGGGGTGAACAAATACCCTCACACCCATACGGATGTTATAGAAATGGTGCTACAATTGTGAGCCGACCGTCTCGATGGTATTTTCGACGACGGACTCCTGTGTTTCGTACGTGAGATCGATGTTCAGTTTGCCGACCTTGTACTGGAGCGTTTCGGTTACCGAATCGATGCGTTCCTGCGTGAACCGGAGCGACGGGCCCGCGACGACGACCGCGCCGTAAAAGTTGTCTTCGTTGTCGATCACGGGGACAGAGACGGACGCGACGTTCTTGACGATGGTCTCGTTTCCATAGGCCACCCCCTCCTCCCGTATCCCGTCGAGTTCGGCAGTGAACGCTGCCCGGCCGACCGAATTGTCGATTGGAAAATCGATCTCCTCGAGCAGTGTATTGCGCCGTTCATCCGAGAGATACGCCAGCACTAACTTCCCTTCCGGAGTGGAGTGGAGGTCGGTACGAAATCCGATGTCCACCTCCGTTCTGATGCCCTCTTCTCCGAGAACGGACCCGACGAACGCCAGGTCTCCCTGGGACTCGACCACGTAATTGACGCTTTCACCGGTCTCGTGGGCAATCTCGGCGAGCAAGGGCTCGACGTGTCCATAGACCGTTCCCTTTTGTCGAACGGACCCGCCCAGGGTGAGGAAGTTGAGACTGAGATAGTACCGATTCGTCGCGTCTTGTTCGAGATAGCCCCGATTTTTTAGCGTGGAGAGATGGCCGTGAATCGTGCTTTTTGCCATGTCGAGTTCCGAAGCGAGCTCGGAGACGCCGGCCCCGTCCTGCACCTGAATTGTTTCGATGATGTCGAACAACCGGTCGACCGCCCGGATCGGTGCTTGGGCCATATGTGAGCACTAGCCGCTGACGGGAAAAGCGTTCCCCCGGCTGATTTCAATTGGTCGGATCGCCAGATTTCGTCCCGTTCCGCGCAGGAGACCG
>CAZJZA010000217.1:0-3033 GCA_964550355.1 uncultured Halobacteriales archaeon | reverse complement strand
CTAATTGACGGCGAGAACCTGGACATTTCAGTGGCGGAGGACATCGAATATGGCCTCGTGACCGAGTGGGTCAACGGCCTGGATTCACTGCAGGAGGCCTTGACCGATCCCGAAGTAATCGAAGAAGAGGATTGAACCACTCGACGAAATACCCATCGGGATTTCCACCCGGCCGAGCCTCCTGGGGCACCGAAGAATGCGGAGGTCTGGTGTATACATAAATACGCGGCCCCCTTCATGAAACCCAACGGATGTACAAACACTTCGAGTTCGAACCGCTCGGAGTGGCTTTCCGGCCACCGACCGACACCCTGACCGAGAGGCACACCTGAAATGTCCGGATTCCAATCGAGGCTGTCGACCGAAAACAATGACCGGGCGGTAGCCCCGGTCGTCGGGTTTATTCTCATCTTTGCGATGCTCATTATCCTGCTTTCCATGTATCAGGCGATGTGGGTCCCGATCCAGAACTCCGAGGTCGAGTTCGACCACTACCAAAACGTCAAAGACGATATGACTGACGTGCGGAGTGCGATTTTCGAGGCCCGGACGACCGGCGAGACCCAGTCCACGACGGTGAAACTCGGCACTCGCTACCCGAATCGCCTGATCGCGGTAAACCCCCCACCGTCGACGGGCAAACTGGTGACGGGGGAGCAACGAAACATCTCGATGGAATATCAGGACGGGACTGAGATCGACATTCCCACCCAGTTTTCCGGCATCTCCAGCCTGGATGAGGTCTACACGCAGCTTTTGAGTTACAGTCCCAATTATCACGAATTGGACACTGGAGCGCCCATCCGACACGAACACGGCCTGCTGTACATGGACTACAACGAAACCGCCCAGGGAGGCGGGCTCGTGCTCCACAACGACGAGCAGACTCTCGTTCGGACGTACGAAAACAGCCGAAACGAGGTCACCATCGTCCCGATTCAGGGCAACTACACTGAACAGGGAGTCGAACGGGTTTCGATCGATCCGGAGCCGGGCATTCTCGTCACCAAAGAGTTCGAGGACATCAACGTGACCGTCCCGACGGATCTCTCCGAGTCGACCTGGGAAGACATTCTCAGTGACGAACTCCAGCCCGAGAAGGTGAATGTGGACGAAGCGGCGGGGGAACTGACGTTGGTTCTGGATGGAACGTGGGGGGTCCGGTGGGCCCCAGTCGGAGTAGCAGGGACGCCGTTTTCAGGGGAACGTGGATCAGTAGGATCGGCAATCAACCCCGCATCACCGGCAGATGTGCGGCTGGTTCAGGCTGACCGACAACAGGATAATGACCAATGGGTCGTCACTTTCGAAAACCAGGCCAACACGACGAACATCACCGAAGGTCGCGTTAATTTCTATCCCGGATCCGCAGAGAAGGTCGAATACATCAATGACCCACTTGCTACCCGGGACGTGAACTGGAATGTCGGGGACGATTTCAAAATCTTAGATCCACCAATTCAATTGGAAGGAAACAACCAACGGACTAACATCACTTTCGGATTCGATAAGGTCCTGGGTGATGACCAATGGTGGGTCCTAACGGTTATTTACGAAACTGGCGAACAGGGAATGTACTTCATCGCGGAAGGGGGGACGGCGACCGATGGTGGCGGTGGTTCATCGCCAAGTGTTACTATAGATGATACAACAGTTGTCTCCTCGGGCGTTAACGATGAAGTCACCGTTGACTTCAATGGATCAGATCCGGATGGAAATTTGGATTCGTATAATGTATCAATATACAATGATACTAATGAAGCAGAACACATTATAAGCTCAGGAGATCAAGCGTATGCCGGTGGACCGGAGAGCGAGACATTGAAATTCAAACGGAACGGTTACAATTCTCCATATTGGGTCGTCGTTACTGTAACAGATACAACTGGGTTGAGCGATTCAGATAGTACCCAAACCGGAACGTGAATGTGGCGGAAAACGGGAAATCCACCTCCGAAAAGGTTACGACAATTAACGAACTCCCTATCGACAGTACCATAACCCTCCCAGCAGTACCGCATTTAACACATGACTGCAGTCGGCATTGACGGCATCGAGATCTGGACGGGAAAGCTCAGTCTCGACCTCCCCGAAGAGTTCGCCCCCGTCATGGACGACGACCCGGAGAAGTACACCAAGGGACTCGGCCTCTTCCAGAGTTCCTTCCCCGACGCCTACGAGGACATCGTGACGATGGCCGCCAACGCGGCCTATCGATTGATCGAGCGCAAGGACATCGACCCGGAAGATGTCGGCCGGATCGACGTCGCGACCGAGAGCGCTTTCGATAAGTCAAAGCCGGTCTCCACCTACGTCGCCGGCGCGCTCGAACAGGTGCTCGACGGGAAGTTCACCCACGCCAACAAGGGCGAGCGGAAGTTCGCCTGCATCTCGGGCACCCAGGCGCTGAACGACGCGGTGAACTGGATCGCCGCCGACCGGAACCGCGACCGGGGCGCTATTGTCATCACGACCGACACCGCACTCTACGAGCGCGGAGACCCCGGCGAAGCGACCCAGGGTGCCGGGGCGGTCGCGATGTACGTGACCGAGGACCCGGCGATCGTCGAACTGTCTTCGGAACAGGGCTTCGGCTCGGTCGACGAGACGGACTTTCTCAAGCCGAACCAACAGTTCCCCAGCGTCGACGGCAAGCGCTCGATGCAGGTTTATCTCGCACGCATGCGCGAGGCGCTCGAAGACTTCGAGTCCGTCACCGGTCGAAGCCACCCGGAGGACTACCGGTTCATCCCGTTTCACACGCCGTTCCCGAACATGGTCCGAAAGGCCGCCGTCCTCGGGTATCGGCACACAATTCGCGACACCGAAATCGAGGACGATCTGGCCGGCGAAATCGGCCGCCAGCCCCGACCCGAAGAGTACGACGACCGGGAGGCGTTCTCAGAGGACATCCAGGAGTATATGGACGATCTCGCGGAGACAGACCAGTACCGCGAGTGGTACGAACGGGTCATCAAACCCACCCTCGATATTTCGAGCCGCGTGGGGAACTGGTACACCAGTTCGGTTCAC
>CAZJZA010000216.1:0-3042 GCA_964550355.1 uncultured Halobacteriales archaeon | reverse complement strand
CAGGATGGGAAGCAGGTTCACGAGTCCCAACGTCCATTCGCGAAAGAGGACGTGATAGACGAGCACCAGAAAGACCGCCGTGATCCCGATTGCAGCAAGGAGGCTGATGATCGCGGATTCGTAAATCAGGTCCGCGATGTCCGCAAAGATGACCGTGGTTCCCGTGGCCGTGGCATCACCTCGAAGCCGGGACGCCATCTCTTCGCCGGCTGCCGCCACGTCGGACTGGGTGGCGTCACTCTCGACATCGTAGTAAATCACCGCCTGTCTGTTGCTCTCGGTGAGGTACCGATCGACCTCGCTATCGAATGAGGAGTCCCGGAGTGCCCCATAGATCTCATCGAGGTTGTCCTCGGGGACGCCATCTCCATCGCGATCGTTTTGGGAAACGAGGTGTGCGAATTCCGGTGACTGAGCCGCGTACTTATCAATGACCGTTTGAATACTCGCACTCTCCGTCCGGCGTCCGGTGTCGATGATTGCGGATGGGGGGTTCGACCCGGCTTGCTGGATAAGTTCGAGACTGCTATCCCCGGCCATCGGCCGCTCGTAGTATACCGTGAGCGAATCCGAGCGGGCTGTTTCGAAGTTCGCCTCGAGGAAATTCGTCGATTCTGTAACGGTGTAGGTGCCGGTTCCGAACGGCTCCGGGGCGTTTTCGATGTAATTGGGAATGTTCTCGGGCGGGAGGAAATCCTCGTCGGAAAAACTCGTTTCGACCCCCGCTCCATACCCCCCGGCGAGTAACGCGGTCAGAACCACGACGGCGAGTACCAATTTCGGCGCTCGCTTTCCGATCCGAATCCCGAACGTGAGTATCGGCTCGAGCACGCTGCCGTCCTTTCCGATCGGGCTTTTGACACCGGTATGTGAGAGCGACTCCTCGCCTCGAGACCGGTATCGATCACGAAACCGTTCGACGAGCACCTTCAACGCCGGGAGGTAAATTCCAAAGACGAGGAACGTGACCAGAATCCCGAGTGCGGCCACCACACCGAAATCCCGGATCGGGGCAAGTTGACTCGTCAAATTAGCCGAGAAGCCAAGAACTGTCGTCCCGGTAACGATGCCGAACGCCACGACGAGTTGGCTCATCGTCGGTCGCATCGCGGCCGCGAAACCTGCTTTCGTCGCGCGTTCTCGATACCCATTGATGACGTGAATGCCAAAGTCGATCCCTACCCCGAGGAGCAGTGGAGGGATTGCGATCAAGAGTTGGGAGAACGGGATCCCGGCCCAGCCCATGAACCCGAACGTCCAGACGAGTGCCGTGCCAAGCGCGAACATTCCGATCAGGAAATCGAGAACGTCCCGAAAGGCGAGAAAGAGCAGCCCGAGGATCAAAATAGCGGCTGCCGGGACGACGATCTGGAGCGAGTCGGCGATGATCTGGGAGAACTCTTCGGCGATGATTCCACTCCCGTACACGGTGAAGTCTCCCTCGTATGTGCGAACGATATCTCGAACTTCCAATTGGGTCTGGCGAAACACGCTGTCCGCTGTGACGCCAACAGCGCTTTCGTCCCGCCCGGGGACTTCGTGGTTGATTACGCCGAGTGCGGCTGTCGCCCTGGCAGTGTCCGCATTGAAGTCGTCACTGACGAGATCTTTGAATTCCGCTGTCTCTGCTGCCGAGGCCACTGCGGTTTCGATTTCTGTCGGTGTCGCCCCTTCGATGGTCCGCGTTTTTGCGTCGAGTGTCTCGGCAGCGGGATCGAGCTGGTGGGCGACGAACGTTGCAGCACTCGAGGTCTCAAGCACTCGAAGTCCATCTCTCGAATCGACTCCCGACTGAACATCGAGCATCCGGAGGAGCGATGATTTGGAGAGAACGTTGTCGTGGCGCTGGATCACGAGCGTGGTTCCAGTCTCGACTTCGAACGTCGACCCGAACTGATCTTGGACCGTATCGTAACTCTCCTGGGCTGGCGAGGCCTCGGTAAATTGTCCGGTTCCACCGGACATGGAGACCTGCTGGAGTCCCGCCCCAAACCCGGCGGTGAGAACGAGGAAGACCAGCACGACTGTCCCTGGACGATCGACGACGAGGGACGCTATTTTGGCTGCGAAGCCCGTTGACTCACTCATCGTCGTCGACGTCGAAAGACGACCACCGTCCCGAACCCGAGCCCGGTAATTCCGACCCCTGCTGCCCCGCCCAGCAGCGCGTTTTTCGGGATGTCGATCGTTTCGACGTAGTCGTCGATCGTATCGGTAAACGTCGTCCCTTCGGTCACGGAAACGGGGACATCGTACGTGTCGGTGAGTTTCGTATCGCCATCCGGTTCGTTGTACTGGAAGTCGAGAGAGATCGGGTAATCCTTCGTGAGAGCGTCTCCGGGTGCCTGGACGCGGAATTTGATGATCGCCGATTCACCCGGCTCGAGTTCGCTCACGAAGGCTGTATCGTCCGTGATCGTCACGGGGGCGTCAGTGTACGCCTTCGCGTTGATCGAGGTGAGCATCTCCGATTCGGTGTTCGTCACCTGGACGCTCACCGTCTCGGTCTCGCCGGCGGGGATCGTCGCATCGACGGCCTGGACCTCGTAGACCGGACGTTCGGGCTTGATGTCCACGTCTACCGTTTTCGGATCTGCCGCTTTTCGATCTCCGTCGTGGTCTTCGTAGGTCAACTGGAACGTCAGCTGACGGGGATTTGCCGTCGCGTCATCGTCGATACGCAACTCGTAGGCTGCGGTAACCGATTCCCCAGAGTCGAGATTTCCGAGGGCGAATTCCGTTTGTTTTGGGTGAATCGATTTGCCCGCAGGCTCGAGTTTCAGGTTCGCGTTCTCTACCGCCTCCGGTCCGGTATTCGTGACCGAAACCGTGAGCGTTCCATCCCGGTCGACACGAAGATCTGCGCCAGTGTTGTTCACGGCAAAAGTTTGCTCCCGTGACACGGAGATGGTCCCGGACAAGGGAGTCGACACACGACGTGTGCCGTCGTCATCGTCGTATTTGACGGTGCCAATCACGGGGTACACTTCGGGCTCGGCTGTTTCGGTTGCCGCGATGGAGTAGGTCACCGTCTTTTGGGCT
>CAZJZA010000215.1:0-3043 GCA_964550355.1 uncultured Halobacteriales archaeon | reverse complement strand
TGGGTTAGTAACACGTCGTCCCGCCACCGGTTGGCGGCCACCGGGTAGGGATCGATTCGCTCGTGATCGTGGTCCTCGAAGAAGGAGAGGAACGTCTCGCGCATCTCCTCGAGCGTGTACTCGGCGTCGAGACTGGGGGTGTCGATGAACTGGTACTCGTCACAGGGGGGATCCCCGCAGGTCGTTCGATCGGGGTCTCGCGTCCAGAAGAAGGAGCCACATTCCGTACACTCCTTCCGAACGAAGCCCTCCTCCTCGAAATAGTCGAGGCGGTAGGCGTCCTCGAGGTCGCTCATTGCAGGGTAGTGGCCGATGCGGGGCTAAAACAGTTCCGGGACTGGCGAGACCGCCTCTCTGGGGCGCAGGTCCCCGGTAGCGGAGTAAACAACCCCACCCTACCTCTCGGGCGTGCCGCCCTCGCGCTTGAGGGTGGGGCTTTCAGCGTGGTCTCGAGTCTTCTTACCCGACTACAACGGTAGCCGGACCTTCGACCGTCAGCAACCCGCTGTTCAAGGGCACGTCTACGGGTGCCCCTCCGCCGGAAGACATGTGCGACCGACGGAGTTTTCTCGCATACTTCACCGCGACGTTCTTCGCCGCGTTGTAGTCGGCGTGGACCTCGTACCCGCATTTCAGACAGCGGAAGTCCCCGCCGTCGCGGTTCTCTTTGTTCGTGAACCCGCAGTCCGTGTGCGAGCACCGCTGACTCGTGTACTCTGGGTTCACCTGCCGGACGCGAATCCCTGCCTCGACGGCCTTGTACGAGACGAACTCGAACAGTCGATGGAACACCCACCGATGGTGCCACGTCGCCCCCGGCAGGCGCTCGCGGATGTCGGTCAAGTCCTCGAACGCGATGTGCGTGCAACCGTTCTCGACGGCCTCCTCGACGATGGCGTTCGACGCCTCGTGGACGAGAATCGTGAACCGACCGTCCTCTTTTCGGCCGACCGACTTGATGTTCTCGTGCGCCCACCGCGTGCCGGTCTGCTGGAGCGAGCCGCGCCGGTTCTCGTACTCGGACTGCCAGTGTGTGAGTTCGCCACCCGAGACGAACAGGCCGGTCGACGTGACCGCGAGGTTGGTCACGCCGAGGTCGACCCCGAGCACCGTCCCGTGCCCGGCGGTCTCGTCGGATAATGCCTCGCGTTCTGCCGCGGTCGGGTAGCGGCGAAAGCCGATGTGGAGGTAGTACGTACCACCTCGGACGGTCAGCGTACTCTCGGTGACCTCCCAGCGGTCGTCGTCGAGGAACTGCCACTGGTAGCCGTCGTCGTCCTGTGGGAGCACGAGCGGGCATCGAACCCGTCCGTCGACGGTCGAGAGCGATACCGTGTGGTCGTCGAACAGCGTCATGGTACGGCTGTCGTAGGTGATCGTTGGGGCCGTGAACTCGGGCTTCGACGTCCGGCGACCCTGCTGTTCGTGCTCGTGACAGCCGGTGATGGCCTCGGCGGCCTGATGCGTGGCGAGAATCGCGTGCTGACTGCCCAACTCGGTTTGCTCGCGCACCGCGTCGTAGGCAAGCGGCTGCACGTCGCTCTTGGTATTCGTGTCGGGCCATGCCATATCGGTCGCAAGCTGACAGCCGCGCCGGTAGTCGCCGATGGTGGCTTCGAGGAGGTCTTGTTGGTCGTCACTGACTTCGAGGCGGGTGACCGCGGTTCGACGCACGTACTCTTGATCCGCCACACGTGTTCAATGCGGCCAAGGGGGTCTAAATACTCCGGTGGGGCTATGGAGTGTACGCTCCTCCTCCCTACTCGCTCGCCGTTGGCGCTCCTTGAGGAAAGTGCGGAACCGAAGGTTTCGCTGACCATGCGAACGGCGAAGCAGTGAGCAGAAGGGGACTCCGCGTTGTGGGAAAGTTGAAGAGGGGTTAGTCCTCGTCCGCGGCGAGGGCCACGGCGGCGAGCAGCGCTTCGAGTTGGACCTGTTCGTTGGCTCCCTCGCTGATCCGGTAGTCGGCCTCGCCCAGCCGGTCCATGAGGTGCACCGCCGCTTCGTCGTCCAGATCGAACTCCCAGACCGACCGGTGGAGTTGGTCGATGATGTCGCCGCCGGCAAGTCCGCGTTCGGTGATCAGATCGACGAGGTGGGCTCGGGCCCCGGTGAAGTCCCCGTTCAATGCCCGCTCGATCATCTCCTCGATCTCCTCGGGTCGGGCGGTACTCGTGATCGCGTAGACGGCCTCTTCGTCGACCCTCCCGCCGGCGGCAGCGGCGGCCTGAAGGGCGTTGATGGCCCGGCGCATGTCGCCGTCCGCCGCGTAGGCAAGCGCATCGAGCCCGTCTTCGGTATACTCGAGTCCCTCGGTCTCGGCGATCTCGCGGATCCGTTTGATGACCGCCTCGTCGTCGATCGGCGAGAAGCGGAAGACGGCCGTCCGGGACTGGATCGGGTCGATGATCTTCGAGGAGTAATTACAGGAGAGGATGAAGCGAGTGTTCTTTGAGAACTGCTCCATCGTCCGGCGGAGTGCTGATTGTGCGGCGGAGGTGAGGGCGTCTGCCTCGTCAAGGAAGATGATGCGGTAGTTGTACCCGCCGAAAGAGGTCCGGGCGAAGTCCTTGATCCGCTCTCTGACCACGTCGATCCCCCGCTCGTCGGAGGCGTTGAGTTCGAGGAAGTTCTCCTGCCACTTCTCGCCGTAGAGTTCCTTGGCGATGGCTTGGGACGTCGCCGTCTTCCCGGTACCCGCTGGCCCTGCGAACAGGAGGTTAGGCAGGTCGTCCCGCTCGACGTAACTCTTCACCCGTGAGATGATCGCCTCGTGCCCGACGACGTCGTCGAGGCGCTCGGGTCGGTACTTCTCGACCCAGATTTCCTGCCGCCCGGCCGCGGAACCTGTCATGATGGAGGAGAGGCCCGTCCCGGCCTTAAAGTCCCCGAGACGTTGCTTGCGGTGCCTTCGAACGGGGTCACGCCACGCGAGGAGATGGGCCCGAAACGCGCCTAGCGGCGATTCCGCCGACGCCCGTCGTCCCATGTCTCCCTGCCCCGCCCCGCCCCGCCCCGCCCCGCCCCGCCCCGCCCCGCCCCG
>CAZJZA010000214.1:0-3080 GCA_964550355.1 uncultured Halobacteriales archaeon | reverse complement strand
TTTGGCTGGTTCGGTCGATCTGTGGTTTCGGTGATTTGGCTGGTTCGATCGATCTGTGGTTTTGGGCGTGTGCGATCGCGCGAGGCCATCTGCAGCGACCCCTGGCGCTACCGGGCCCCTTTTGGGGCATCGTACCCAAATCCGGTTCATGCTATCCAGGGGGTGTGAACAATGTGCGCTCGGTGGGAAGCTCGTGCTGTTCGTGCACGGGTTCTGTGACCGCCGGGACTGTTTTTACTGCCCCCTCGGGGAGAACCGGAAGAACGTCGAGCAGACCTTTGCGAACGAACGGCCCGTCGAGAAGGACGAAGACGTCCTCGAAGAGGCCCGCAAGATGGACGCGATGGGAAGTTCGATCACGGGCGGGGAGCCCCTCGAATCGATGGAGCGGACGACCCACTACATTTCCCTTCTCAAAGACGAATTCGGCCCGGACCATCACATCCATCTCTACACGGGCATCACGGGCGACCGGGAGATCATGCGGGAGTTAGCCGAGGCTGGTCTCGACGAGATCAGATTTCACCCCCCGATCGGACTCTGGGGAAACCTTCACGGAACAGACTGGGAGGACATCCTCTACGTGGCCCGGGAGGAGGGACTCGACCCGGCTTTCGAAATTCCGGGGATCAAAGCCGAGACGGAGTTCATCGAGTTCGTCGAGGAGGGCGCTGCGGACTTCGTGAACGTCAACGAGTTCGAACTGAGCCAGGGGAACTACCGTCGGATGCACGACCAGGGCTACACCCGACGGGAGAACCACATGAGCGCGGTCGAGGGGAAAAACGAGGGGGATATCGAAGACCTCGTCGCCCACCCCAAGGTGTACTTCTGTACGAGTACGTTCAAGGACGCGGCCCAACACCGCAATCGCCTCAAGCGGACGGCCGAGAACGTCAACCGCCCGTTCGAGGAGAAAACCGACGACGGAACCCTGGTCTACGGCGTCACGGACGCGGACCCGGCACAGCTTGCAGAGTTGGGCGTTCCCGAGGACTACTACGAGGTGGGTGAGGACCGTGTCGAGTTGGCCTGGTGGCTGCTCGAAGAGATGGTCGAAGAGGGGGATATCGATGGCGGAGCGGTGATCGAACAGTACCCGACCTGGGACGGTCAGGTCGTGGAGCGGACGCCGCTATAGCTGGATCACTCGCCGCTATAACTGAGGTACTCGTCGCTGTAACGGAGTTGCTCGCCGCTATAGCTGGATTACTCGCCGCTATAACTGAGTCACTCGTCGCTGTAACTGAGTTACTCGCCGCGGTAACCGGGTCCGCTCAAAAGATCGTGGCATCCCGATAGACCGAGATGCCCTCGTTCGTCATCTCGTAAGGTTTGGTCTCCCGGGAGTGATTCGCGTCCCGGATCTTCTGGATTTCCACGGCAAGGCGGGTCTCCTGGAAGTCATCCGGGCGGACGTACTGGAGGACGAAGACGGCATCCGTGAGGTACTCGATGATCCCGTACCGGGACGCATAGGACGTTTGCTCTGCGGCCTCGCTGGTCACCAGCGTCGTGACGCCCGCTGACTTGAGGGCCCGGGCGAAATCGTAAATCTCCGTCCGGCGGGTGGCCTGGTCCTCGTACATCATCTCCAAGAGCGACACCGAGTCGAGTGCCAGCCGTTCGGCTCCGAAGTCCTCGACGAGCCGAGGAAGTTCGCTCCGAATGCTCGTCAGACTGTTGGCCATGTCCACCGGGTCGAGGTCCAAGAGGGCTAAGTTCCCCGCCTCCACCGCACCCTCGAAATCCCAGCCCTTCTGCATGGCGCTTTTGTAAATACGGTCCCGGCTCTCTTCGAGGGTGATGTACACCGCCCGTTCGTCGGATTCGAGTGCCTTCTGGATGAACTGGAGCGCAAAGGTCGTCTTCCCGGTCCCCGCCCCGCCGATGACCGTGATTAGAGAGCGCTTTGGCACGCCTTCCTGGATCATCGCGTCCAGTCCATCGATGCCGACCTTGATGCGGGAAATCTCGGCCCGGTAGGCTTCTTCTTCGAGGCCGTCGGCGTCCTCGCCCACGTCGAACCCGAAGGTCTCACCGCCCTCGACGTCAATGTCCAGTGCCTCCTCGCCGCCCTCCTCGTATGGGCCAGCTCCGGGTTCCTCACCCCTCGCCTCGGCCACTTCACCTTCCGGCCTGGCTTCCTCGCCCCCCGGCCCAACTTCTTCCGCCCCTACACCCTCCGTTTCGGCCAGATCGGCCATGGCTTCTTCCCAGTCGAGTTCCTCTTCTTCTGAGCGGCCGTCCCGGTCCTCGGACTCCTCCGCCTCGAGAGCCCGTTCGAACCAGTCCCGCTCCTCTTCCGAATCGTCCTCAGCCATGTCCCGTGATCTCCTTCGTTTTTCCTCCGGCTGTATTGCCCAAGTACCTTTCCCGTGTGCGGCCATTCGAATTGGCGTGTGCGGTCATTTTTGTACCGGCGGCGCGCACTGTGAGTATGATCGTAGGAATCGTCGCACAGCGAGACAACAGACGGGCGATCGACCTGGCCGGCGAGGTCGCAGAACGCCTCGATGGGGCGGAAAGCACCGTTTTGAGCGATCGCCGAACGGCCGAAGAGATCGATGTCGAGGGGTGTGACATCGACGAAATGGACCGGTGTGACCTCGTCGTCTCGATCGGCGGGGACGGAACGTTTCTGTTCGCCGCCCGGGGAGCTGGCTCGACCCCCGTCCTTGGCGTCAATCTCGGCGAGGTCGGCTTTCTCAACACCGTCCCGCCTGAATACGCCGTCGAAACCGTGGAAAACGAGGTGGCACAATACCGCGAGAACAGCACCATCAGCCACCGGGAGGTGCCCCGCGTTCGGCTCTCGGGCCCAGACTGGGGTCTGTCTCCTGCCCTCAACGAAGTCCTCGTGCAGGGGCACCGCCGGGGACATGCCGACGGCATCGACCTCGAAATCCGTGTCGACGGGTCGGTGTACGATTCGACCCGCGGGGACGGGGTTCTGGTGGCGACGCCGACGGGGAGTACCGCCTACAACCTGAGCGAAGGGGGCCCCCTGGTCCATCCCCGGATCGACGGCTTCGTCGGGACGCCGGTGGCCCGGAGGGGGGCGGTGGCGCCCCTGTTGG
>CAZJZA010000213.1:0-3098 GCA_964550355.1 uncultured Halobacteriales archaeon | reverse complement strand
TGGTTCCATCGGTCGGGCCAATCTGCTCCCGACACATACTGGAACAGTCGGAGAAGCAGGGGGCTTCCAAGCCAGGTCTGCAAATAGAAGTGACCGACCCGTCGAAGTGTCGACCCCACGCTGCCGGGCTTTCATATGAGTGAGCACGAAGCGGAACTCTCCAAGGACCTCGGGCTGGTCGCCGCCTTGACGATCGGGATTGGGACGATGATCGGTGCCGGGATCTTCGTCCTTCCCGGCACGGCCATCGAACGGGCCGGGTGGCACGCTGTCCTCTCGTTCGTCGTCGGTGGTGGAATCGCGCTTTTAACAGCCCTTTCGGCGAGTGAACTCGGCACGGCGATGCCCCGATCAGGCGGAGCCTACTACTACGTGAATCAGGCATTGGGGCCGCTTTTCGGTTCGATCGCCGGGTGGGCGAACTGGCTGGGCCTGGCCTTTGCGAGTGCGTTTTACATGGTCGGCTTCGGCGAATACGTCCGGACCATTTTCGGACTCGGGCTCGGGATCGGGATTGGCCCGATCACCCTTTCTACCGTCAAACTCCTGGCTCTGGCAGGGGCATCGCTTTTCGTCATGGTAAACTACGTGGGTGCGCGAGAAACTGGATCGCTCCAGAACGTCATCGTCGCCATTCTCGTCGGCATTCTCGGTGTCGTCACGATTGTCGGTGCGTTCAGTTCTGACCCGGCCAACCTTCCGGCCGGGAAGGGATTCACCCCGACCCTCACCACGACCGGTCTCATCTTCGTCTCCTATCTCGGCTTCGTGCAGATCACGAGTGTCGCCGAAGAAGTCAAAAATCCCGATCGGAACCTGCCACGGGCTATCATCGGGAGCGTCGTCATCGTCACGGCCATTTACGCCCTGGTCTTAATTACGATGGCAGCGGCGGTCGAGCCGGGCTTCATCGCCGAACAGCAATTGGCCGGGAAGATCGCCGTCGTCGAAATCGGGCGACAACTGCTCGGGCCATCGGGGGCCGTCGCGCTCCTCATCGGTGGCTTACTCGCCACCGCATCGAGCGCGAACGCGTCGATACTCGCGTCTTCCCGCATTAACTTCGCGATGGGTCGGGACCGGCTGGTCACGCCGAAGCTCAACGAAGTTCACTACCGGTTCAATACTCCCTATCGGGCGATCGTTATCACTGGGGGGTTGATTCTGGTGTTCATCGTCGTCGGGAACGTCGAATTGCTCGCGACCCTCGGAAGCGTGCTCCACCTGATTATTTATGGACTGCTAAACGTGGGGTTGATCGTGTTTCGAGAAGCGGACGTGGCAGATTACGACCCTTCCTACACGGTGCCACTCTACCCGTTCACCCCGATTGCGGGCGCACTGACCTCCTTCGGGCTGATCGTGTTCATCGTGCCCAGGGTAGTCGGATTTAGCGCCGTCCTCGTCCTCGGCGCGATCATCTGGTACTTCGGCTACGCACAAGCACGCACGACTGTTCGGGGGGCGCTGTCGGATTTCATCTCGATCCGGGAAGAAGAAATGCCCGGTCCGGTCGTCTCTGCGGCCTCCGGACTGGACCCTGACGGAGGTGACTTCCGGGTGATGGTCCCGCTGGCGAATCCGGCCCACGAACAGGAGCTCATTTCACTCGCCGCGTCGATCGCCAAAGCCCGAGGCGGGACCGTTGATGCGGTCCACATCATTTCAGTCCCGGAACAGACCTCACTCCAGTACGCCGCCGACCACTTCGATACCGAGCGGGAGCGTTCAGAAGCGCTACTCGAAGCCGCTGAAACCCATGCCGAAGAACTCGGCGTCCCGATCGAAACGGCGACGGTCTTCTCCCACCGAACGATCCAAGAGGGATTCGACCTGGTCAGGGAACACGATGCCGACCTGGTGGTCATGGGCTGGGGGCCAGAATCCCACCGGCCGACCGGCCGGGTCGAGGGCTCATTGGACGAATTGCTCGGCGAGTTGCCCGCCGACTTCCTCGTGTTCAAGGATCGGGGGTTCGATCCGGAGCACCTTCTCGTTCCGACAGCCGGGGGGCCCGATTCGACCCTGTCCGCCGAGATTGCCCGAGACCTTCACTCGGAGTACGGTTCTGAAATCACGCTCCTCCACGTCGCCGAAGACGAGGCAGAAGGAGAAACATTCCTCGAGGAGTGGGCTGCAGAACACGGGCTCGAAGACGCGAACAAACGGGTCGAAACCGGTCCCGTCGAGCCGACTATCGTCGAAGCAGCCGAGGATGCGACCCTGGTCATTTCGGGAGCGAGCGAGCGAGGATTGCTCTCCCAACTGGTCGGTGAGTCTCCAGTGAGCAACCTGGTCACGGACCTCGATTGCTCGTTGATCTCTGCCGAGCGCGCGCAGACACGGAGTTTCTTCGAGCGGCTACGTGATTGGTTGTTGTAGCCGGCGAAGGTGGTCAACTCGGAACCTACCGGAACTGATTGCCGGCCTGTTGGAAGCACAGTGCACCCACAGTGGAGTCGGAAAAATTGCAACTACCATTCAGAGCTGCTACCCATCCGAAAGGCGGATGGTCACCTATGGAGCGGCTTGAAGTGAATCAATGGGCAATTAAATAGGTTTGGCTCAAAGCATTCGCGGCGCGAGCGGTCCAGCGGACCCGAGCGCCGCGATTCACCGAGCGGAACGCTCGGGCCGAGGAACCCCCGGCGGGGGTGACGACGGCTTTTGGTCCAGATTTTGCAAACCGAGCGAGGCCGAAGGTCTCGCTGGCCGTGCGAACGGCGCGAAGCGCCGTGAGCAGACGGAGCGAGCGCTAGCGAGCGAGGCGCAGCAAAAGGTGGATGGGTCGGGGCGGATTCGAACCGCCGGCCTGCTCCGTGTGAAGGAGCCGTCATAGCCTGACTAGACCACCGACCCGCTGACAATCCCTAATGACAGGACGCTCTTAAGCGTTGCCGATTCCTCGGGGTCAGTACGTCGGGTTTTGCTCCGGCACGCCGTCCCGCCGGTTCGCCAGCCGCGCCGTGACGTAGAGCAGATCAGAAAGCCGGTTGAGATACACGATAACCGACTCCGAGACGTCCTCCGCCTCGGCGTGGGCCAGCGCCTGCCGCTCGGCCCGCCGGCAGGCGCTTCGAGCCTGGTGCACTCTCGCA
>CAZJZA010000212.1:0-3137 GCA_964550355.1 uncultured Halobacteriales archaeon | reverse complement strand
GCAGTCCGGACTTCGGCGTCCGTTTCCGCGATGGCGATGCCACCCGCTTTGCCCCGTCCCCCGACCGGGACCTGGGCCTTTACCGCGACCGGAAATCCCAGTTCGCGGGCCGCACGGCGGGCCGACTGGACGTCCTCGACTGATTGTGAGTCCGGCGTCTTTATCCCCGCCTCGGCGAAGACCTCCTTTGCCCGGTACTCGTGTAAGCGCATATGCCCAAATCGGGGGGTGGAGTGCGTTTAAACCCATGGCCTCCGGCCGATTGAGATTCTCCAGGCTGGGTATTTATCGGCGTGGCGGCCGGATGAGACGGCATGCGAGCTGTCCGATACCACGAATATGGCGGCCCGGAGGTCCTGGCCGTCGAGACGATCGACCGCCCGGAACCTCGCGGTGACGAAGTGCTCATCGAGACCGGGGCGGCCGCGGTCAATCCGGTTGACACCTACTTTCGGACTGGCGAGTACACGCCCGCCGGGTTACCGATGATTCCGGGTGCCGACGTGGCCGGAACCGTGGCGGCCGTGGGGCCCGAAGTCACGGACCTGGCTGTCGGGGACCGGGTATTCGGGACCGGACTCGGGAACGACCGCCAGGGGACCTACGCGGAGTTTGCTGTCGGGCCGGCCGACCACTTCGCCCGCCTGCCCGAATCGGTTTCGTTCCGCGAGGGGGCCGCTGTCGCCCTGGTCGGGGTCACCGCCTGGCGAGCGTTGCTCGATCACGGCTCGCTCTCGCTTGCCGAAACCTGTCTCGTTCACGGGGGCTCCGGTGGCGTCGGTCATGTGGCCGTCCAACTCGCGGCTGCCACCGGGGCTGAGGTAATCGCGACGGCCCGACCCACGAATCACGAACGGCTCTCCACACTCGGAGCCGACCAGACGCTGGATTACCGCCGCGAGGACCTTGCCGAGGCGGTCATCGATGCCGGTCGACCGGATGTCATTCTCGATCACCGACTTGACGATTACCTCCAGTTCGACGCCGAGGTCGCCCACGTCGGGACCCGCGTCATCGGCATCGGGAACACGGAGCCAGAAGCCGGATTCTCCGACATTGCGGCCGCGCGAGCGAAGGACCTCAATCTCGTCTTGATGAGCATGTTTAACACTCCGAGTTACGCCCCGGTTCTCTCTCGTCTCGCGATGCTTCTGGACGCTGGCGAGTTGAGCGCGGAGATCGTGCGAACCTACGATCTCGACGAAGCTGCGGCGGCACAGCGGGCGGTTCTCGCCGACCAGTTCTTCGGCAAACTGGTCGTCGAACCGTGAGTATATCCTTGCCACGCGCTATCATTTCGTATGGACGTCAACTTCGACTTCACCGACCGCGTGGCACTGGTGACGGGGGTTTCGGGCAGTCTGGGTAGCCACGTCGCGGCCGCGTTTCTGGAGGCCGGGGCAACGGTGGCCGGCACCTCCCGGAGCCCACCGACCGACCCCGATTCGGCGGTCTCCAAAGCGGACATCGACTTCTATCAGGCCGATCTCACCGACGAGACGGCCGTCGAGGATCTCGTCGCCTCGGTCGTCGCCGATCACGGGCAAATCGATTTCCTGTTGAACGTTGCCGGGACCTGGGCGGGCGGCGACCCAATCGAGGAGACCGACCGAGAAACCTACGAGCACGTCTTCGACATCAACCTCAAGACGACTTTTCTGGCCTCGAAACACGCACTCACCCACCTGCAGGAGACCGAGGGAGCCATTGTCAACGTGAGTGCGAAAACCTCGCTATCCGGTGGCGAGGGCGACGGCCCCTATCGTGCCTCGAAAGCCGGCGTGCGATTACTCACCGAAACCATCGCCGAGGAGCAATCGGGGACGGTTCGGGCGAACGCCGTGCTCCCGAGCGTGATTGATACGCCGGCCAACCGGGAGATGATCCCAAACGGGGCCGTCGAGAAGTGGGTCGATCCCCAGGATATCGCGCTCACGATGCTGTCACTGTGTAGTGACGCGGCGGCGGCGACGAGTGGTGCAGCCGTTCCCGTTTTCGGCGAATTGTAACTCTCCGGGATCGGGGAGAACTGTCTCTCTTGTGGACCGAACTGGAACTCACTCCGGGACGCTTTCTGAATCCGCCTCCGCGGGTCCCTGAACGGTCATAACCGGGATCGAGGACGAGCGAACGACGCGCTCTGCGACGCTTCCCAGAAGGAGGCGGTCCAGGCCGCCGCGACCGTGGGTCCCCATGACGATGAGATCGGCGTCGTTTTCGTCGGCGTACTCGACGATCTGCTGGCTCGGTCGGCCTTCGAGCCGGACCAGTTCGACGGGTACGTCCCGGGCCGTGGCCGCGTCTTCGACCATCTCGAGGGCCTTCTCGCCCTCGCGTTCGAGGGCCGCGGAAACCCCCTCCCAGGACCCCTCGGTGGGGACACCCGAGAAACTCGCCAGATTGACCACGTAGACGCCGTGAATCGTGGCTCCCTGGGCCGCCGCGAGGTCGATAGCGTGGTCGATAGCCGGTTGGCTCGAGGCCGATCCGTCCGTCGGGACCACGATTTGATCATAGAGACCCATTACCATGATTTGGGTCCGGTTGCCCCTTAACTGTTCGCGGGGAGATGTACTTGCTTGACGTCGCCAACCCCGGCCCGTCGGACGACAGTCCGGACCGGGTCCTGGTACCCGACGAGATTGTCCGTTTCCCCGTCGAGGACCTGTAGCCTCGCTGGCTCGCCCTCGGCGATCATGCCACCTGGTCGGTTTGCAACGGTTTTCCCCGCACGAGTCGCCATTTCGAGGACGGCCGGTGCGGAAACGTCACAGCATTTCGAGACGAACGCCATCTCTCGGAACATCGATGGGCTGTTGAGCATCACGTTGTCAGTTCCCAGCGCGACGGTCGTGTACTCGCGGAGTTCCGACACTGCGGGGAGCCCGACTCCCGTCACGAGATTCGACCGGGGGGAGACGACTATTGGGATGCCCAGTTTGGCGACTCGTTCGAGGTGTTCGGGTTCGGCGTGCACCATGTGCACGAGGTGGTCCGGTTCGAGATCGAGTGCGGCCTCGATGTCCGAGGCGTCCCGCTCCCCAGCGTGGATGGCAAACGGTTTTTCCACCTCACTGGCGGCCGCCCGTGCAGCTTCGAAGTCCCCGTCGTTGGTGCCGCTGGCACCGAAACCATCG
>CAZJZA010000211.1:0-3144 GCA_964550355.1 uncultured Halobacteriales archaeon | reverse complement strand
CTGCGACCACGGCCGAGTCCGAGGGGACGGAAACGACCACCGACTCGACCGATGCACCGATCCCCGGATTCGGACCGATCGTCGGCCTACTCGGGGTCATTCTCGGAATCGGGATCGGCCTCGCCGGTCGTCGGTCGGCGTGATCGGCCCCAGAACGATTCTCGGGTGGACGTCTTTTTACCGATCCTCGGGTTGGCATCTCCCTAACGATCCTCGGGTGGATGTCTTTTTACCGATTCTCCGGTGACTCTCCCTAACGATTCATATGGCACCGCCGTGAAGGCAGGGCCATGTCTTCGACGATCTCCAGGGCTTCTACGGGTTCTCGGGGAATGGACGAGTTGCTTTCCGGTGGGCTTCCGGCCTCCAGGCTCCACGTCGTCAGTGGGCCCCCGGGCAGCGGTAAGACGACTTTTGCCGCCCAGTTCATCACGGAGGGAGCCCGCCGCGGCGAGGAGTGTGTCTACGTGACCATGCACGAAACCAAATCCGAACTCGTCACGGACATGTCCGGCTTCGACTTCGACTTCGATAAGGCCATCCGCTCTTCGAATACGACTTTCCTCGACCTGACGGCCGAGTCCGCGCGGCAATCCCTGACCAAATACGGCTCCGCTGGTGGGCTTCGCAATCGCCTGCCGGCCATGCTCGATGGGATCGATGCGGACCGGGCGGTGATCGATTCGACGATGTTGCTCGAACACTTCGTCGACAATCCCGCAGAGGAACTGACCGAGTTCATCACCCGACTCAAAGGGACCGAAACGACGATCCTTCTCGTTTCGGAGATGACCGACCCAACGGCGTACTCGGCCGAACACTACCTCGCCCACGGGGTCGTCTTCTTCCATAACTACCTCGACGGTGGCGGCATGACCCGAGCCGTCCAGCTCATCAAGATGCGTGGGACGCCAATCGATAGCGACATGCGGCCGATCGAGTTCACCGATCACGGTGTCCAGGTCTATCCCGACCGAAGCCTCGAGGATACCTACGGGTAAATGTACGACCGTCACTTCGAGACCGACTGGAATTCGCTCACGCAGGAGGAGGCCATGTTCCGGGCCTTCGCGTTGGGTGTCGATGCCGCGCTGGGAGCAGCGCACGAGGGGGAGTTCGAAGCGCTCCAGCGGGAACATCACCGTGGGCTCGTCCAGATCGCCTTCGACGAAGGGAAATCGCGGGCCACAGAGACGCTTCAAGCGCGTGGCGGTTCCAGTCGGACCGGCGGGGACTCGGATTTCGAACCCGGGGACCGCGAGTGGTCGGTCTGGGAGGAACTCGTCCTGGATCAGGAAGGGGAGCAGGCCGGCTTCGAGCCAGTCGAGGTCTCACGATCACAACTTGCTCTTCCCGAGGCCCTCGAACGGCCGTCGTTCCTCGATCGGCCGTCGGATTCGGACGACCGCATCACACTCCCCCGATTTTTGCTCCGTTGATCGCCGCTTTCGGCCGCGGCTGCACCGACTGGTGAAATTGTGACTTGGCCCGGGAGAAAACGGAAAAACCGACGTCTAGAGCGAACCGAGATATTCGGCGAACGGGCCGGTCAGGAAGTCGAGGTAGCCCGTCACGCCCAGGTACAGCGAGACCAGGAGGACCAGCACGACCGGCACCCGAACGATCCAGATCCAGAGACTGCCGATGGATCCGAGTTCGCCGATTCCTTTCTGAAGTTCGCCGACGGCCTTGTCAGCGTGCAGCCACGTGATTGCGATCATGAGCAGGATGCCGCCGAGGACCAGCAGGATCTGGGCGGCGAGGTAATCATACAGCGAAAGGAATATCGTTTCTAATGCGACGGGGGCACCGAGAACGAAAATGGCCACCCCGATTCCGATCGTTGCCTTTGCCCGATCCATCCCGTATTCGTCGATCATATAGGAAACGACGACCTCGATCAAGCTGATCGCCGACGAAAGCGCGGCGATCAGAACAGTGAGGAAGAAAAAGAGGCCGATAATTTGGCCAAACGGAAGCTCCGCAAACGCGTTTGCCATGCTGATGAAAATGGCCCCGGCGCTAATCGTTTGCTGGATAGTCTCCTTTGTAATGCTCGGGGCGGAAAACAGGATCGGGAAGACGATCAGACCCGTTAGCACCGAGACGGCCGTATTAAGGACGACAATGCTTATGCCGTCTATTGCCAGATTTTCATCGGAACTAAGGTATGAGGCATAGGTGATCATCACGCCCATACCGAGGGAAAGAGTGAAAAAGCCCTGTCCAGCTACGGCCGGAATCAGACTTTTCCAATTGGACAGGATGTAGCTCAGATCAGGCGAGAGGTAAAACGCATAGGCTTCTGCGGTGCCCGGAAGGCTAAACGCGTAGATAGCCAGTACGCCGAATATGATGAAGATCGACGGAACCATCACTTTGACACCGAGTTCGATACCTCGCTGGACACCCAACGCCACAATCGCTATCACGATCAGCATAAACAAGCCGTGGAGGGCCAACGCGTCCAATCCTGCAGAAACCTGACCGAAATACGCACCGGCCCCTTCCGTGGCGGCATAGCCTCCGGTGATACTACCTATCACGTATCGGATGACCCAGCCACCCACGACGCTGTAGTATGACAGAATCACGAACCCGATAATGACGAACAAGCCGCCCAGATACGTCCAGGCGCCACCGGCCCATTCTCGAATCCCCCCGACGGCGTTCAACTCTGTTTTTCGCCCGACGACGAACTCCGCGAGCATCGCCGGGAACCCGATCAGCAGGACGAAGGCCAGATACATGACCATAAAGGCCGCACCGCCCTCCTGACTCACTTGGAAGGGGAACCGCCAGATGTTCCCCAACCCGACTGCACTCCCCACCGCTGCGAGGATGAAACCGATCCGTGTCCCCCATGTTTCTCGTGCCATGTATTCGGACTTCGCGAGGAGAGAAACTTAAACCAACTGGATTGGATTTCTCGGCGAACCGCCGATCAAGCCCTGCTCGGCCCTGAATCGTTGGGTTTATGTTTTTGAAGCAGGCCGGGACCTCTTTATAAAGGGTCCGCTGCACGGAACGTGCTCTTAGTTCCCGTCCCCAGTCTCTACGGGATCGTGGACGACCCGGTATCCCGTTTCCGTCCCCTCGATTCGGTCGATTCCGTACAGTCGGAGGGCTCGCTCCCGCTTCGTC
>CAZJZA010000210.1:0-3185 GCA_964550355.1 uncultured Halobacteriales archaeon | reverse complement strand
CGGTCGTGCCCTTTGCTGCGGCCGACGCCGGCGCAATCGCCACACAGAGCTATGCCAACGTGGCCTATGGTCCCGACGGGCTGGATTTGCTCCGCGACGGGGCCGGGGCCGAAGCGGTTATCGAGGAACTCACCGCCGATGATGAAGACGCCGAGAGCCGCCAGGTTGGCATCGTCGGCCGCGACGGCTCTGTTGGGGCGTTCACTGGCGAGGAGTGTCTCGATCACGCGGGCGACCGCCAGGGCGAGCAGTACACGGTCCAGGGAAACATTCTCGAGGGGCCGGACACGCTCGACGCGATGGCGGACGCCTACGAGTCGACAGCAGGCGGTCTCCCCGAACGGTTACTCGCCGCCCTGAAGGCCGGGAACGAGGCCGGGGGCGACCGGCGTGGCGAGCAGTCCGCGGCCATGTACGTCGTCAAACCGGAGGGCGGATACGACGGCCGAAACGACCGCTGGATCGACGTGCGGGTCGACGACCACGAGTCGCCGATCCAGGAACTCGAGCGGGTCTTCCGGATCTACGACGTCACACTTCTCGAGCGGGCTGCTCCCGAGGAATTGCGGGAGCTTTCGGGCCCGACAGCCGAGTCGGTCCTCGAAACGCTCGCGGAACTGGGTCACTATGACGGATCGCCGACTCCCACGATGGGCGAACAGGAACGCGAAGCCCTCGAGGCGTTCCGGGACGTGAACAATTTCGAGAACCATTCACACGAGGTACTCGAAGACGCGATCGCCCGAGGCTGGGCGGATGCCGAAGGGACGGAAACCGACCGGCTGGTGAACGCGATCTGGCAGGGACTCTCCCGACTGGACCGGGCTTGATCGGGAAAACTGACCGCGGAAAATCCCAAAACCGCCGGATACGGCCTTGATGGGGCGGGAAACGCTTCCTGAAATGTTGGTAGTGACGGTAGATTTAAGATGCCACGTCCGTTCCCATGATGTGACGCTTCGCTTTGGAGGGCCGAAGCGTCAGCGGGGACCAACTCAGGGCGGCAGCGGGATCGGGTTCCGATCCCGCTTCCTTTTACCCCATTAACGACCGAACAGGGGTTACTTCGTCGAACAATCGCGGGTGAAAACACGTCGACACGCCGAAAGGTCGGTCCGCCGAAGTCAAAACATCGCTGTTTGTGCGGATGACGTTTCAGAATACGATCACGCCCTCGGTTCCCGTCCGAGGCACTCACGAGCCAGTATATTTATGTTTGCCTGGCAAATATCCTTTATCAGGGTTCGCACATGTATGACCTAACAGGCTTTCAACGAGATCTCCTCTACGTCGTGGCAGGTCTCGAGGAGCCACACGGACTCGCGATCAAAGAAGAACTCGAGAAGTACTACGAATCGGAAATCCACCACGGGCGTCTCTACCCCAACCTCGATACCCTGGTCGATAAGGGACTCATCGACAAAGGTGAACGGGACCAGCGGACAAATTTCTACACGGTCACCCGTCGCGGCCGTCGAGAAATCGAGGCCCGACGGGAGTGGGAACTCGATTACGTCGATCTCGAGTAAGGTATCGACTGTCGGTTCGATTTTGGAAATTACGGCACGTCGGACGGCTATTCCTCGCTGCCAGTCCCAGCCTCCTCGGTGTCGTTTTCGAGTACCATCGGATCGGGAATTTCCGCCGGCTGAATCGGCGCACCCGCCACGAGTTCCGGAAGGACGAGAGCCACGAAGTGGACGAGCAGCACCAGGAGCATCGGCCCGAAAAAGAGGCCGTACCAGCCAAAGAGGAGCGGACCAAAGATGTACGCCAGCATCACCATGCCGAGATGGAGATTCCGACCCGAGACGTAGGGTCGAAGCACCAAATCCGGAATGACATCCACGATGAGAAACGAAACCACCACGAAGAGGACGGGAAACCAGAGAAGCGACGGCATCCCACTCGAGACGACGAAAAGGTAGATCGCCCCGGGCACGTAAACGATCTTGATCCCGATCACCGGAATCAAACTCGCGACGCCCGTCAGCAGCCCCAACAGTGCAGGGTATGGAAGCGAGATGCCTGCCGGCGAAACCATGTTGAGCACCGAGTAGGCCGCGGCCCCGATGATCCCCGTGATGGCAGCGTTGAGAATGTTTCCGAAAAAGATGTTCGAGAAGTCCCGATCCACCCGGGACATGTAGGCTTCCATGACGCCCTCGGAATCAGCAAAGCGACGACGCCACCAGCCCGCCAGCCGGTGATCATCTCGGAGAAGGTAAAAGGCGATTACGATGACGACGAACAGGTGTAACGCCCCGATGCCGAAAAATCCCAGATACGTGCTCGCTTCCTGGAGTACCGTCTGGAGCGTTTCGATGGTATTGGGCTCTGAGAGAAGCGAGAGCGGGTCGGTAATGACGCCCGAAATATCGAAGTACGGCCCAAGCAGGGATTCGAGGGGCTGGACTCCCACCTCCCTGCTGTCGAGGAACTTATTGAGTTCCTGTAACGCGATTGCGATCGTATAGAAAGCCAACAATAGTGCGGGAAGTGCCAGCGCCACGAGCGAGGTCCCGGCTGCCAAAGAGGGGTTGTGGATAACCCGTTTCAGGCGTCGGTGGATCGGTCGGGTCGCATAATAAACGAAGATGCCGAACACGAAAGTTCCAAGAAACGAGTACAGAAGAAAGACGACGAGTGTACCGAGGGCGAATGCGATCGCCCACCAGCCGAGCCGGTCGCGATCGAGCCGTCCAATCGAAGCCATAATCGATCCACGAGCGGCGCGGTAAAAACATCATGGGCACGGTCGGGCCAATATTACGAGCATTGCGGAGGGCGTTGGCTTCAGACCAACCCCCACAGGACACCTCAGAACTGATAGCGACGGTCGTCCTCGCCCCCGGAGAACTCGCCGACTCCCGCCATGTCGTCGTAGGTCATCCCGGAGAGATACTCGTCATATGTCACGTCGTACCGGCCCCGGAGGTGGAAATCCAGTTTTCCGGTTTCCGCAGTCGATCGGAAGAGCACGTGAATGGCCCGAGAAACGAGCACGGATGGGTCGTCCTCCTCGAGGGCCGCCTGGAGCATCGCGAGTTCCAGGCGGCTCTCCTCATCGAGGGTGACAGAAACGTGTTCGAGGTCCCCGTAGGCGGCTTCAACTGCGGCGGTGAGATCGTCGAGACTCATGGAGCAGACTCACGGGCCCACAGAAAAACCCGTTTCGGACCCGG
>CAZJZA010000209.1:0-3213 GCA_964550355.1 uncultured Halobacteriales archaeon | reverse complement strand
CAGGTCGCCAAACTCTCCGATAACGACCTCACCATCGATCTCGCGGTCTTCGCACCACTCCAATGCTTCTTCGTCACTGAGGGGTTTGATGGTCTCACCAGGGGCTTTGCCGTCGCTTACCTGACGGGCATACTTCGTCGCGGCTCCGCCGTCACCGTGCAGGAAGTATTCGCCGTCCGAGTCCTTGTACAGCGTTTCAATGAGATAACTGAAGTCTGATCGATCGGTTCTGGGAGCATATTTTGCGATCTGTTCTGCTTTGTCCGTGTCGTATGCCTTTCTATCGATAATTCGAATCATTGTTGTTCTGTCTTGTTTGGTTGTACCCCCGACCTGTCGTCGCCGGTGCGTGGTGAAACTGTGCCGAGCAGACACCTGCGGTCACCACACTACTATCGTACCTTCATTTGGGTACACTTTATCAATGGCACCCCCTATTTATATATTTTCGGGCGGTGCTAATAAACCGTTTCTCTATAATGGTACACCTTTATGACCGTGGGTGAGAGAAATAACGCGTATGCCATCACCATCGATCCGTGGATTACTCACGAAACAGGAACGCCAGTACCTCCGGGGAGAAGCGGGAGACGTGAGCAATCCGCGTAAAATCCGTCACCATATACGGCAACGCACCAAATCAGCGCTTGACGACTTGGCCCTCATCGCCCAGCACCTTGAGGAACGCGACTACACACAACTCTTCGACGCTGAAAACGGGGCGTTTCCGCCAGACATCCAACAGTCAATCCACGGAACTGTTGCATTCCTCTACAGACTCGCCGTTCTCAACGGGGTCGACGCTGAACCGATATTCTGGCACGGCATCCAGCAGGGCCATGCCGAAACCCATCCCAACCGAGTGGCCGACGTGAATCTGGGCATTCGCTCTGAAGCCCAGGAACCAATACTAGATTCGCTTCCCGAGAAACTCGAATCTGAAACCCGACTGACCGATATCGAGTTACGCACTCTCTTCTCGAACCCCCATGTGTTTCCCCCCGAAACAGCCACCTTCCCATCTGCTGAAACGGGCCCAACGACGGACCTACTATCACATCGCGTTCACGAACTCATCACGGAACGCGAAAGCGAGGTGGAAGTCGTAGAATCCACACCTCCGGACTCGTCTAGCCCAATTGGTCCACGCCCAGATCTCGTACTCCGTGACGCAGACGATAATCTCACTCTCATTGAAATTCTGTACGCTGTCACCGACCCACAAGACATCCAGGAAATGGCCGAGGACCTCTCCGAGATAGCGGTGGAATACGACGATACCGCAGAGATCCGTAAACTCATCATCACATTACCTGGGAACGTTTCTCCATCCGACCCGTCCGCAGAGTTACAAGGTCATGTTTATGAGATTGCTGAGGACAACACCATTCTCACCACCGCTCGGTTTTCTGATGAAGTGGAACTGCTCGACTTGATGTAGACGGCAGAACCAAGCCGGTTGCCGCCGAAAGCTATCGAGGTTTTCTGTCCGGAATTGGATAGGCCGATGGGCTGAGTAGTCACCCAAACACTCTCTGGAACATGCCCGGTACGGACCTATTACTCCCAGATCTCGCTCGCCTCAGAACAAACCATTAATCGCGCCGTGGAACCGTGACCCCGACCCCTCACAGATTCAATAGAGCTGTTGGAGTCGAAAACCATGTCAGGTCTCCGAGAGCCGGACCTCAGCAACCGCTAGCAGCAATATCGGTGCTATGTCGAGAAACGGCTCGTTTACACCCGTTCGCCTGGGGGTGCCTACTGGTCGACGGGCTCACCCTTCTCTTTCACAACCACCGACTTCGTGTCGCTGGATTCGTCCATGTTTGCCTCCTTGAGGATGGCGTAGAATCGCCACTCATCGCCGTAGTCGTAGAGGTAGCAAATACGGTCGCGTTCCTCGAGGTTCAACTGTCGGGCCATCTGGCCGATGGTCGTCTCACCTGCATCGTGCTCTTCGCCCCCACGCCTCATCCCACCCGGTGACTGTTCGATTTCGCCGGGACGCCTGTACAATACATTACTGTCCCAGTAGTCCCGGTCGATGCCGAAAAACCAGAGATGGTCCTGGTCCAGACCGACTGCGCGGTTCAGGACCGTCTGAAACTCATCGAGAGTCCGGTCAGCTCCGACGACAATATCACGCCACAGGCTGGTCGGATCGTACTCGAATTTAACTCGAAACTGGTAGGTCGTCATCGTTGCCTGGGTATTCTCCGTGGACGCTGGTGATTCTATCGTTCAAGCCAGTAGTGCCAGTCTGCGATAGCCTGCTCGCTGGCCTTGCTGGCTTCGACAGGGTCCAGTTGCGCCAATGGCACCCCGAGTTCTCGGTCCATCCATTCGATGGTCACAAACTGCTGACGGAGCGACGGCTCCGAATTGGGTTTGCCAATCACACGAACCGTCTCGCCTTCCTCCAATGGTGAGACCTCCTGCTCTTCGAGACAGCGTGCTTCGAAGGGAACGTCTATCGTCTCCTCCAGATAAATATGCCACCCCATCGCCTGTTCCTCGCGGGTGTAGGCATCGACCATAATCTCCATCTTGATGCGTTCTTCTCGGTCCTCATTCCGATCCACCCCTGTCATGATTTACTCCTCCGATGAACGACGCATTGGATTTGTGACTTCGGGAGCCATCCGTTAGCAAGCTCCGGCACGTCCTCACGGTTCTCGAACTCCCGTCGATGCTCCACGAGCCGGTCGTCAAGCCACTCATTCCGGTCCGGGTCGCCCTCGTTTTGCTCCAGATTGTGAATCCGGTGGGCGAGTTTCATCAGCGGTCGTGCCGCCGCCGTATCGTCCAGGTGGATGGCTTTCTCCGTTTCGCCCTCGATGCGTCCAACCACCGCGGTCGGCGGTGCGCCTTCGACGAAGCCTGCTTTCTCCTCGGCAAGCCACTCGGGAATCCGAACGAGTACCTCCTGGTCGTGGAGTTGACCGAGCAATTGCCATAGGAGGCGCAATACGATGCCGCGATCTACATGGAGGGACATGCAGAAACACAGGACTGGGAGTATCCACAATCGTACGTGTTCAGCGAGTGGGGTGACAATCGCCTGTACAATGCGCTGGTGAGCGGGGAGTCACGATCGTATGGGTTCGCCCGCTCGAATTATGAGCCGTTCATCTCATCGCCGAATGGTTCAGAATGGTATGAGCGATTGAAGGATCGTGGCTTCATCGTGACGACCGACCTCGACAATTC
>CAZJZA010000208.1:0-3217 GCA_964550355.1 uncultured Halobacteriales archaeon | reverse complement strand
TCCCGTCGTTGAATTGCGGATGGAATCGAGACCAAGTGGTTCCTGGCGGGGAGGGTAGGGAACGCCGAATCCCCCGCCGACGTCGACGAAGTCGAGGTCCTGGTCCAGGTTGGTCGTCACCTGGGCGATGGTTTCGACGACACGACGATGGGACTCCACATCATCGTCGTCGAGAATTCCGCTTCCGGCGTGGGCGTGAATTCCGACGACAGACATGCCGTGGCCCGTGGCGAGTTCGACAGCGGATTGGACGCGGCCGATCGCGATGCCGAACTTGGCGTCCGCCCCCGTGGCGACGGACTTGCTGTGGCCCGCACCCGTCCCCGGATGGATTCGAACGGCGATATCACCCGTGAAATCTCGCGCGGCGAGTCGGTCGACCGTGTCGATGGCTCCGACGGTAACGGCCCGCAGATTCTCCCCGATTTCGAGGACGGTGTCGAGGTCACGGTCCGGTGGGTTGACTGGAGTGTAAAGCACGTCCCCAGGGTCAAATCCGGCATCCAGGGCACGCATGACCTCGCCAGCGGAGGCACATTCCGCCCCGATCCCTTCGGCTGTGAGGGTTTCCAATACCGCCGATCCGGCGTTGGCCTTCACTGCGTAGTGAATCTCAGCGTCAGGAAACGACGTTCTGAATCGTGTGAGGTTTTCCCGAATCCGGTCCAGATCGATCACGTACGTCGGGGTCCCATGCGAGTCCGCGACATCATGGAGCCGTCCATCGGGCCAGTCGGCGAGTCGTCGAACGGGCGGATTGTCGGTCATGACCGTCTGAGTTCTTCCTCCCGCTGTGTGGCGTCACGCGTCTCGGCTTCGATGTCCATGGCGACGACGGCCGGCTTGTACGCTCCGCCCTCGAAGAGGTCGTGGTCGCCGACACTCGACTCGACGAAGCGGGTAAATGCCCGGCGGTCCGGCGGCAATTCGCCATAGTGAATCTCCTCCTCGACCAGGTCGTAGATCGGGATCCGGGGCGTCAGGAGGGTATTCTCCCCGACGACGCTCCCCTCGCCGACGACGAACCCCGAGGTAACACGGGTGCCGGCCCCGAGTGAGACGTCGTCCTCCACGACGACCGGTGTGTCTTCGACGGGTTCGAGCACGCCACCGATGAGCGTGTTGCCGCCCAACTTGACGTTGTCGCCGATCTGTGCACAGGACCCGATTGTGTTTGCGGAGTCGACGAGCGTCCCGTCTCCGATGTGGGCACCGATATTGACGAAGCTGGGGCTCATCAGGATCGCGTCGCTGCCGACGTAGGCACCCCGTCGGATGGTCGTTCCGTCGGGCGTGTTTCGGGTGCCTCTCTCGCCCAGGTCCGTTGTTTCCCGAAGCGGGAGCACGTCGTGATAGGTCACGTTACCGTAGGTCCGGGCTTTCGTGTCCCGTAGTGAGAAGTTGAGCAGGATGCCCGTCTTGACCCATTCGACGGCCTCCCAACCGCCGCTCCGAGGTTCGGCCGCCCGGATTTCCCCGGCTTCGAGCGCGCGGAGGAACGCTTCGAGGATCTCCATTTCCTCCGAACCGGCACTATCGGCTGTGAGCGAGCCGGATTCGTATCGTTGCTTGAGGTCAGTGATATCGGTTTCGAGGCTCATTGGTCTCCTCCGGTTTCCGTGAGTTGGGCGGCAATATCGGCAAAGCGGTAAAATCCGACCGGCTGGGAGACGAGCCAACCGGCGGCGTCCAGTGCCCCTTCGGCGAAGACCGAACGGGATCCGGCTCGGTGGGTCAGCGAAAGCGTCTCGCGATTTCCAGCGAGCATGACTTCGTGCTCACCGGTTACGTCGCCGGCACGACGGGCGTGGACACCAATCTCGCCTGCCTCTCGCTTGGCCTCGCCCACGCGTCCGTAGACCCGCTCTCCGGGTTCGCCTCGTGCATCGTCAATGCGGTCGAGAACCAAGGAGGCCGTTCCCGATGGTGCGTCCCGCTTGCCGTTGTGATGGGTTTCGGTGAGTTCGACGTCATACTCCGGAAGGGACGAGACAGCCGATTCGACGGCTTCGATCAGCGCCTGGATTCCCCGGGCGAAGTTCGCGCCGAGAAGCACTGGGATCTGAGCGCCGGCCGCCTCGATGGCCTCCCGCTGTTCGTCGTCGAATCCCGTCGTGCCTGTCACGACTGGCACGCCGGCTTCGGCGGCTACGCTTACGTATTCGACGCAGCTCTCCGGCCCGGTGAAGTCGACGATAACGTCGGGCTCGGTTTCCGCGAGAAGCGCCTCGTACCGGTGAGCCGGCTCGACAGATTCGAGGTGTGGATCTGCATCGCGATTGACGGCGAAAGCGACATTCATTCCGCGCGCCTCTGCGGCCTCCCGGACTGCCTGCCCCATGCGGCCGGTCGCACCGGTGACCCCGATGTGTAACGGGTTCGTGTCGGGTTCGTTACCGCTCATTCGGACTGTTCCTCCTCGAGATCATCGAGAACTGACTCCAGGTGGGCTCGATTCGACGGACCGATCGTCGAGAGCGGTGAGCGCAGTCGTCCGGGCCCGTGTCCACGAATTTCCATCGCCGCCTTCACCGGAATGGGATTTGTCTCGATAAACAGCGCGTCGAAGAGTGGCGCGAGTTCCCGATGAACTGCTCGTGCGTGCTCCCAGTCGCCGTCGAGCCCGCTCCAGACCAGATCCGATATTCGCTCCGGTTCGACGTTACCGGCGACGCTGATGACTCCTGTGCCCCCGACCGAAAGGATGGGAAGTGTCAGTCCGTCATCGCCGGAGAGGACCGAAAACTCCTCCCCCGCGGTACGACGAGCAACTTCGCTGACACGGTTCAGGTCGCCGCTCGCGGCCTTGTAGCCGACGACGTTCTCGTGGCTCGCAAGGTTGACCGCGGTGTCGACGGCGATATTTCGGCCCGTTCTGGATGGGACGTTGTAGATGATCTGGGGGAGATCGACCTCGTCCGCGATGGCCCGATAGTGGGCCTCCATGCCCGCCGGTTCGGGCTTGTTGTAATACGGCGAGATGAGCAACAGGGCGTCGGCACCGGCCTCCTCAGCCCCGCGCGAGAGGGCAATCGCCTCATGAGTTGCGTTGCTCCCTGCGCCGGCGATCACCGGGAGGTCGATCGCTTCGACGACCGTTTCGACGACGTCGACGTGTTCCTGGTGGGTGAGCGTGGCACTTTCGCCGGTCGAGCCGACCGGAACGAAGGCGTCGACGCCGGCCGCTTCGAGCCGTGTCGCCTCTCGAGCGAGTTGG
>CAZJZA010000207.1:0-3226 GCA_964550355.1 uncultured Halobacteriales archaeon | reverse complement strand
CATGCGGACGATCGGGATGATCGGTCAGACTCCAGAGCGACTGAAAGCCCACCAAAAGAACTCGGGGGTGTTCAGTCCGAAGGATCTCAAAGCCGAGGTCACCGACGACCACGACCTGGCCGGCGATTACTACGGTATGCCCTGGCCGTCCTGGCACGACGAGCACCCCGGGACACCGATCCTCTACGACGCCGGCAAACATCCCGCCAAAGGCGGTGCCGACTTCCGCACCCGGTGGGGGACGGAGGGCCCGGACGGCGAGACGCTCATCCGCAACTCCTACGAGCCGGACTGGTGGGACGGCACTCTCGAAGGCGTCCCGCAGTATCCGATGTGGCACACGGCGCTGCCCGATCCCGACGAGCCGGCGGCGAAAACGATCCCGATCGAATACTCCGAACGGGAGGACAAGTCGGTCTACGACGCCGCCCAGGCGCTCTCGGATGCGGGCTACGACGTCGATCCGGGCGAGTACACCGACTTCGACCACGCCCAGCCGGACCCGCCGACCGGCCGTGGCCGCGCGCGCGGCTCGGCATGGAACCTTCACGACGCGGTGCCGACACACCGAGAGCCCATCGAGACGCCGCGACCGGACGTCGCCGAAGAGTTCCCGACCTACGAAGACATGGAGGACGTCTTCAGGGTCAACCTCAACAACCGGTCAAACCAGACAAGCCGGGAGGACCTTTCGGACACTCACCCGATGATCATGACGACTGGTCGCCAGGTCGAACACACGGGTGGCGGTGCCGAGACCCGGAACAACCCGTTCACGGCCGAGCGGGCCCCGTACATGTACGCCGAGATCAACCCGAAAGTCGCCAACGAAATCGACGTCGAGACGGGCGAATGGGTGACTGTCGGCACCAAGCGCGGCACGATGGTCGTCCAGGCCCGCGTGACCGAGCGCGTGAACCAGGAGGAGATCTTCCTCCCGTTCCACTGGGGCGGCATCTTCGAGGGCGAGTCCCTCGTGGATCGCTATCCCGACGGGCTCGAACCGATCACCATCGGGGACTCGGCTAACATCGGGACCTCGGACGGCTACGACCCACACACGATGATGCAAGAGACGAAAGCCAACCTCGCGGTTCTCGATAAGGCAGATCCCGGGGACATTCCGGAACTCCCGGAGAAACAGCAGGCCTACCAGGAAGAGAAAGGTCTCATTCGCCGCCCACTGGGGGGTGATGACTGATGACGCTTCGAGTCATCCCCGACGTCGATCGCTGTATCGACTGTGGCGGCTGTGAGGTCGCCTGTAAAGTCGAGTGGGGCATCGGTCACACAGAAGAGCGCATCGAAGTCGTGACCCATAACGAGGGAAGCGCCGGCACGCGGTACACCGGCGGCGAGTCACACACCCCGATGCAGTGTTACAACTGCGCGGAAGCGCCCTGTATCGATGTCTGTCCCACCGACGCCCTACACCGGACCGAAAACGACCTCGTACAGGTCGACAAGGACCTCTGTATCGGATGTTCGTACTGCTCCTGGGCGTGTCCGTTCGGCGCCCCTCAGTACCCGTCCGAGGAGGAAACCGCCGGTGGCTCCGGCATTATGGACAAGTGCACCACCTGCGAACCGCGTCTGGAGGAGGGGAAAAACCCCGTTTGTGTCGAGACCTGCCCGACCGATGCACTAGTCTTTGGGACCGCAAGCGAGATCTCCGACGAGATGCGTCGCCGCGGTAGTGATACGATGTTTACCGAGGGCGAGCAATCTATCGTCTTCGGCACGGGAAGTGACTGAGCCATAGGAAAACGATGCACATCGATTACGTCCGACACATCGTCGCCGCAGTCGCTGCAGTACTCATCGGTGCCGGGGTGCTGCTGGCGTTGAACGCCGCGTCCCCAGGCTTGACGACCGGTGTGTGGATGCGGGATACGCTCGCGCTCGTCGGTGAGGGAGTCTCCCAGTACGAGTCCATGTCCGGCAACTGGCTCCTCTTGCGGGGGCTCCTGGGCGTGTACCTTACCGGCCTGGTCGCGACGGTCTCCCTGCTGCTCGTCCTCTCCTTGCGAACCCACCAGGGGGTGAACCGATGAGCGAGACCCAGGGCGAAACAGTAGCCCGCTTTTCGGCCGTCCAGGTCTACGTCCACTTCTTGATGGCCGCGGCTATCCTCGTCCTCTTCTTGACGGGGACTGCCATCACCTTCGGTGGGCACGTCGGCTGGCTCTTCGCCATCTTCGGCTACCAGACCATCCTGCTCGTCCACATCATCGCCGGCGTGACACTGTTTATTACGCTTCTTTACTACCTCATCTACGCCATCACGGGACTGGCCACCGGGGAGGTCCCGACGGCGTGGATCCCGAACGCCGAGACGATCCGTGAGGCGCTCACGTACGCAAAACACGTCCTCGGCCGAGGAAGAGAACCCCGTCCGAGTAAGTACAACTGGATCCAGAAATCCGAGATGCTGGTCATTATGGTCGAGCTGACGGTCCTGACCGCGACGGGACTCTTACTTATCTTCCCCGGGCTTCTGCTCCGGTACCGTCCATCCTTCCTAATCGCAAGTGATCTGCACGCCGTCTTTGCGTTCACGCTCCTGATGGGCGTGACCTTCCACCTCTATGACACCCACGTCCTCGAGTTCCCGCTCGACACCTCGATTTTCACCGGTCGCGTGTCCCTCGAACGGGCCCGCGAGGAGTGGGCTGGCTGGGTCGACACTGCCAAGACCCGATCCGATGGCGGTGGCACGGCGGAGGGCCGGCAAATCCAGATCGCCGGCGTGGTCGTGGTTCTCTTCGTCTTCGCTACGATCTATTCGGGGATCATGATCGACCGCGTACTGGCACCGATCCCCGGCACCCAGACGACACTCTACCTCCTGGATTCCCCGGAGACGATTCTCGAAGGATCCCTCGGACTCTTCTGGAGTGTGGGGCTCAACGTCGCGGTGCTGGTGATCATCGCCGGATTGGTGGCCCTGCTGTATGGGATTTCCTTACGAGTCACGGATTGAGACGGTTTTTTGACTTTTCGACGCCTACACGAACCATGAATTCCGAGGACACATCGACTGACGACGCGACGCTGGCACAGCTCTATGACCTCCTCTCGGGCGTCCTCGCGGACCCACCGGACGAGGAGACAGTCGACGCGCTCTCCTCAGGCCCGCTCCCGGATCCCGATATCGCCCCCAACGACCGACTGGCTTCGGGACTCGAAGCACTTGCTGACTGGGGCGAGTCAGTCACGGATCCTG
>CAZJZA010000206.1:0-3262 GCA_964550355.1 uncultured Halobacteriales archaeon | reverse complement strand
CCAGCAACGGGTGGTATCTCGACGCGACACAGTGACCCCTCACCGAGGTCGCCGACTGTGAGCACGCGAAGGTCTTCTTTCGTCTGGAGCACGTCGAGGGCTCCATCGGTGTACGTCGGAGCGACAACCACCTCTTTGTACGAGTCAACGACCGCCGAGGCCGTCGTCTCCTCGCAAGGGCGGTTGAGGGCGACGATTCCGCCGAACGCACTTTTCGCGTCGGTTGCCAGTGCCTTCTCGTAGGCCGTCGAGACGGAATCGGCGACGGCACAGCCGGCCGGGTTCGTGTGCTTGATCACCGCCGCAGCGGGCTCGTCGAACTCGCGGACGAGGGAAGGCGCCGCGTCCGCGTCGTTGTAGTTGTTATAGGAGAGCGCCTTTGCCCCGTCGTTCAACTGCTCGGCGTCGACGACGTTCGCCGCCTCGACGGTCGAATCGCCGTAGAGCGCGGCCGACTGATGCGGGTTTTCCCCGTACCGGAGATCGCGTATTCGATCGGTCGAGGTGAGCCGCCGGTCGGGGAACTCGCCGCTTTCCTCGCGGACGGAAAGCCGACCGTCGTCTATGGAAACCCGGCCATCGAGGACCATCTCGATCGCTCGCGGATAGGCTTTGAACTCCGCCTCGTAGAGCACCCGCTCTTTGAGACTGTCCTGGTCGTCGTCCGGATAAACCGGAACCGGCTCCTGGGTGATGATCGGCCCCGCGTCGACGTCATCTGTAATAATCGAGCCGTCTTCGGCGACCGCGTCGGTGACCACGTGAACGGTACAGCCAGTCACGGCCACCCCGGCGTCTAGAACCTGCTCGTGGGCGTTGTCCCCCGGGAAAACCGGGAGCAGGGAGGGATGGACGTTGAGCGTCAGAGGGACTTCATCGAGGAAGGTCCCAGACAGGATGCGCATGTATCCATCGAGGGCCACCAGATCGATGTCATAACCGGCGAGTGCCTGAACGATCCGTCGTTCGTGCTCCCGCCGGCCCATGTCGGCGGTTTGCTCGACGACGACGGTATCAATACTCCGGGCCTCGGCTTTTTCGAGAATCGGCGCGTCTTCGTGATTCGACACGACGACGGCCAGGGACGCTCCGCCGGGTTGTCGATCCTGGATGTGCATAAGGTTGCGGCCGCGATTGCTCGCGAGTCCGGCGATGGAAGGCATACCTGAAAGCGCGGCCGCCGATTCCAAAGCCGTTATGGTCGGCCACCGGTCGTATATGCACGTTCGTGGTTATTCTCGTTGAATAGGGTCCGTTTTGCTCGACAGATATCCACGGATGTGAAACGCCTCGACCGACATTCTTTTGCTCTGACCGCGGCCACAACGAGGCATGCCGACTGACCGTGGTCCACTCTGGGCCGTCTCTCCCCTCGACGGCCGCTATGCCGACAGGACCGCTCCACTTGCCGAGTACGCGAGCGAAGCCGCGCTCATGCGTGCCCGGGTGACCGTCGAAGTCGAGTACACCCTCGCGCTCGCAGATCTCGAGGAAACACCGCTCGACATTGACCCGGATCTCCGGGAGGAAATGCGGGAGGCCTCTCGCGAATTCGACGACGCGGACGCCCAACTCGTAAAGGACATCGAAACGACCGGTGCCCGGGGCTACGCGGCGACGAATCACGACGTGAAGGCCGTGGAGTACTTCCTCCGAGAGAAAACGCCCGAGTTCGTACACCCATGGCTTCACTTTGGCCTGACCAGCGAGGACGTGAGTAATCTCGCCTATCGCCTCCTCCTCAAAGACGCGATGGAGGACGTCCTGCTGCCCGAACTGCGGTCCATCCGGGACGATCTCGTCGAATTCGCTCACGAGTACGCCGAATTG
Organism: uncultured Halobacteriales archaeon; assembly: GCA_964550355.1. Taxonomy (GTDB): domain Archaea; phylum Halobacteriota; class Halobacteria; order Halobacteriales; family Halobacteriaceae; genus Halodesulfurarchaeum. The sequence goes on along the minus strand of CAZJZA010000206.1, from coordinate 1,432 downwards.
CCCATGCTGGCCCGGACACACGGCCAGCCGGCAACCCCCACAACCTTCGGCAAGGAAATGGCCGTGTACGCGAGACGATTGGGTGACACACTCGGAGCCGTCGAAGCGGCCACGGACTCACTTTCCGGCAAACTCGGTGGGGCCACTGGGACATTCGGCGCGCACGCGGTTGCATTCCCGGACGTGGACTGGCCGGATTTCGCCCGCTCCTTCGTCACCGATCTGGGATTTGGGTATGCGGGGCTGACAACCCAGATAAATCCGGGCGACGACATCGCGGCGCTTTTCGACGCGATGGCCAGAGCAAATCGCGTGCTGATCGACCTGGATCAGGACGTCTGGCAGTACGTCAGCCTCGGGTATCTGGGCCAGGAAGCCGCGGCGGGCGAAACTGGCTCCTCGACGATGCCACACAAGGTCAATCCGATCGACTTCGAGAACAGCGAGGGCAACCTCTCGCGGGCCAACAGCGACCTGTCTTTCCTCGCCGAGACAGTTCCGACTTCACGGATGCAGCGGGATCTCTCGGATTCGACGGTGAAGCGAAATATGGGTGTTGCCCTTTCTCACTCTCTCATCGGCTACACCAAACTCGAAGCGGGACTGGCGAAGGTGGTCCCTCGCGAGTCGGTCATGCGCGAGGATCTCCAGGCAAATCCAGCGGTGATCGGCGAGGCCATTCAAACGGTTCTCCGGCGGGAGGGCCACCCGGATGCGTACGAGGTCGTCAAAGATGCCACTCGGGGGGAATCGGTGTCACTCGAGGACTTCGAGGCGCTCATCGCGGACCTCGACGTCCCGGCCGAAACGAAAGCCGAACTCCGTGAACTCACGCCAGAGACGTACATCGGTCTCGCGGCACAGTTAGCCCGCGATCTGTAAAATCGGTCTTCGAGTGGAGCCAGCCACTAACCGAGAAGGTCTGAAAGCGCATTGGTGAGGATCTCACTAGCCTTTCTCACGTCCTCGACACGGACGTATTCCCGTTCGCTGTGGGCGACAGGCCCCGCTTCATCAGAAAGATCGCCGGGCCCGAAGACGACGGTCGGGGCGATATCCGCGAAGTACGAGGCCTCGGTCGCCGCTCCGAAGGTGCGGGGCTCGTCGGCACCGGCTGACTGGAGCGCCCGGGAGACAGCCGAATCGGGATCCGTCTCGAATCCTGACAGAAACGGCGTTTCCCGGTCGGCTCGCTCCACCTCGAGCCCCAGTGCTTCGGGAACCCGCTTGCGAAGGTGTGATTGGAGCCCGTCGAAAAATTCCCGTTCGGTTTCGGGTGGCACGTTGCGTCGGTCGAACGTCACCACGACCGCTGCGGGAATCCGGTTTCCCGCCTCGCCTCCGGTAACGAGCGTTGGTGTCAAGGTCGGGGACCCCAGCCGTGGGTGGGCCTCCGTTCCCCGTTCTTCGTCATAGGACTCGAGGCCAGTGA